>NZ_MUFN01000006.1:0-116101 GCF_001996205.1 Salinivibrio sp. IB574
GGTTCTTGTTTTTGTTGGTAACTGTCGAGTACTAATCTCACAAATTTTACTCGGTTTTGCACCATTACTCTACATTAATACAAAATATAAATATAACTCTGAGATAGTTTCTTTTGTTTTGCCTTCTTTCTTTCAAGCTATACTTTTTTTTATTGCTATGCTTTCAATTGTTATTTCAGTGATTGAGTATAGGAAAGGTAATTCAAAATATCTTCACGTGTCTGCACTAGTTTTTGTTTCTGTATTATTCTCGGGGCATCTAGATTACATATACTTAACTGATGAATATCACAATGGGGAAATTTTTACTGCTTTTCACCAGCTATATGATATCGGATCAAAAGCCTATTCTGAATATATACCTACTAAAGGCTTTATGCATATAGCTATAGGTTATGTTAATCAAGTTGTCTTTAATGGTGCATATTTAACTTTGTATCCCTCTATCATCCTATCAACGTTCTTATTTTCTGTTTTTTTGGTTTTTCTTCTCAAAGCCTTTTTTAGTAATATAAGTGTATTTTTCATTCTGTTAGCCGGTTTGCCAACCTTTGGTTATAATGCCCTAATTATTCCATCTTTGTTAATTATTTCGAGAGTCATTAGAACTGGGCAATTGATTCCTACGATATCTATTTGTAGCTGGCTATTCTTTATATACTTTCTGTATTACAATGCATTTGCTATTGTTTTTGTTTTATCTGTTCTTCCAGCTTTAATATATTTAATTAAACATCTTGAAGTGGGAGAGATTAGAAATAAACTTAATATCATCTGTTTGTTTTTTATCACATTACTTTTAGCTGTTTGTATAGCAAATCACGAGTATATATATGAATCAGCTAGGTATGTGTTGACTAATGCATNGCTCTATTGGGGAAATTATGGTTCGCGTTCTGAGCTAGTTAAAGCAAACTTTTGGTTTATTGCTTTCTCTGCTTTGTTTTCGATATTCCTATTTGATAGGAAGTCTTTTAGTAATGATAAGATATTATGGTTATCTTATTTGTTAGTGTCTCCATTATTAATGGTAAGCTATCTGGTTTCGAGAGCGGGCGGAGACTTCCCTAGAGCCTTCCACTATAGTATTTTTTATTTTATAGTTATACTAGCTTTTGTTATTTTTTATCTAAAGGGAAAGAAAAGATTATTTATATCAACGGTGCTGCTTATTAGTATATGTATTATGAACAATCATAATGCTTTAAGTATTCGTGATGGTTTTCGTAATTTTGTAACTAAGATGATTTCACCTAGTATGGTTCTGTCTAGTGATAATCAAATCCCCAAGCTTGGTAAGGGGTTTATTGAAAAAGAACGTCTAAATGACTTAAAGTCAGAGTTTGAATTAGTTAAATATCTAAATGAAGATGAAAGCTTTCTAATTATAGATTATCATACGGTGCAAACTGCTCGTTACGCATTATATGATCTTCGTATACCTACAAAATCACATGCTATATTAAATGTGCCAAGTGTTAGAGCACAAAAGATTGAATTAGAGCAAGTATCTTCTCGTAATGTTAAGATAGTAAGGTTGAGTAAGGGCCTTTTACGCTATCACCTATTTCATAAATACTTGTTATCATTACAGGATTTTTCTGCATTTGAATATAACGGGAGATTATATTTAGTCAGTCAAGACTATATCGAACGCTTACCTAGCTCATTGAAATTGAAGTTAGTGAATAGTTTAAGTGCAATGCTTTCTGTTAATGACTTTTCATCATTGCCATACAAGTGGGGGAGAGCCCTGTCAAATGAGAAGAACCTCTTAGAAGCGCTTAAACTTCCTCATCGTCTGCTTGGTGTTAATAATTATTCTATCCAATCTGGTAGAGTTTTAGGTCATGACCCTTATGCTGTTTTTAAGCTAAATGGTTTGATTGAAGGAAAAAAGATTGATCTCTTAAGTGTAAAACTGTCTGGTAAGTTTGATGATCTATGTAGGGCTCAGCTTTTTTGGTCCAGTGATAAAGACTTTATAGAACCTCAAAGTGTAAGGTTCACTTTTTCCAATGGAGATAACCTTTTACCTATTCATATGAATAGCGTATGGACGTCTAGTGAAATTAGATTTTTGAGGTTAGATTTGGATTCTTGCGCTCATAAATCTATTGTGATTGAAGGGTTTAAGTTTTATAAATATCGCTAGGTGGCGAGCTCAGTCGTCTGAAAGCGATGGCGAGTGGTTATAGAATGAGCGTCTAGTATAACATCATATGCTAGACGTTTTTAGACCAATGTCGGTATACGTAGTTGAAAAGTTGGTTGCTGTTCACTACATGTCACTGAGTTCAATATACGATTAAAGTAGTTCCGACACGATCCACTAGGATAGCGTCAAAATAGACGATATCGAAAAACATGGTTTCAGATGTAGTGTGGTTACGCTGCGTTTAAGCAAAACGTTCAATATGTTTAAAACATAAAGTACCGTAGGCATGATGGCATTGCAAATGAGCGTGCGACTGTTATCGACATCACATCTTCTACTACTTATATCACGCTTTTTATATATAAAACATATGCTTATATTTTACTCCGCCTGATAAAGTAGTAATCTCGACTGACAAATATAACTAATAAGGTTGATAACAATGAAGTTGATGTTTAAAGCAAAGTTGCTGTTACTTGCCGTTGTTCCTTTGGTGCTATCTATCTTGGTAACCAGTATAGTTACTGCCTACAATGAGCAGACACTAATCGAAGAGAATATTGCAACATTTCGCGAAAAACTTGTGGGTGAACGTAAAAAACAACTAAAAGAAGTGACACAAGTAGCGGAAAATGTGGTTAAACGTATTAACCCTGGTAGTAATCAGGTGCGTTTAGCTGAGGTGAAAACTGCGCTTAGCGACATCAAGTTTGGCGATTCCGGTTACTTTTTTATGTACGATAAAAAAGGCGTTAATGTGTTTCACCCGATGAATCCAAGCCTAGAGGGGAAGAATCTAATTGATTTAACCGATCCGAAAGGAAATAAGGTAATTCAAGGTTTGATCGAAACGGCGCAGCGTGGCGACGGCTATTTTAACTTCATGTTTGAAAAACCGGGTACTAATGAACTCATTGATAAAATTGGCTATGCAGTAATGGTGAACAACAATCAATGGATGTTGGGAACAGGTGCATATATTGATGATATTGAGCATGAAGTTTCTAAATATCGAATTACAGCTGAAGCCGCATTAGAGGCGCAGATCTGGCGATTATCTCTATTCGGATTGGGAACAGTGGTTATTACCGGACTGGTCGTTGGTTGGTTTGCGCAGCGCATGGGGCAGCCTGTTAACAACATGCTTGAGAAGCTCAATGATATTGCCAGTGGCGATGGGGATTTAACGCAGCGTCTGAGTGTAAATGGGCATGATGAAATCGCACTGTTGGGACATGCGTTCAATCGGTTTGTTGAAAAGCTTCAAGGGACGATTCAGCACGTTGCTCAAGTCACGGCACGTGTCACCAGTACCGCGAATGATATGGCCAACCAGACGTCATCTGTTGCAAAGAAATTACAAGTTCATGATAACGAAACTGAGCAAGTTGTAACTGCTGTTACAGAAATGAGTTCAGCAGCCCAAGAAGTGGCACAAAATACGACTCAGGTAGCGGATGCGGCAACATCTGCGACGCAAGACGCGCAAGATGCGCAAGCTCAAGTACATGACTCTATTGCTTCTGTTCAGCGTTTAGTGGAAAGGATGGGACAGTCGAGCAATGAAGTTGATCAACTGAAATCTCAGTCTGACAAGATCACTTCTGTGCTATCAGTGATTGGCGATATTGCTGAACAAACTAACTTACTTGCCTTAAATGCGGCCATTGAAGCGGCTCGAGCCGGCGAGCAAGGCAGAGGTTTTGCAGTAGTAGCCGATGAGGTTCGAACATTGGCCAGTCGAACGCAAACGAGCACTCATGAAATTCGCGACATGCTAGATGGGCTGCATGTTCACGTTGACAGTGCGGTGAAAACCATTGCAGAGAGTGATCAAGAGTGTAAAGCGATGGCAGAATCTTCAGCAGAAATTGGTGAAAAAATTACATCGGTGAGTGCGGCCTTTGCGCAAGTAAATGATATGACGTCGCAAATTGCGAGTGCGGCTTCTGAGCAAACGACGGTTACTGAAGATATTCATCGGAATTTGGTGTCTATACGTGACATTGTGGCTAGTCTACTTGTATCGAGCGAGGCTTCTTCGAGTGCTGCAGCTGATCTAAGTGCATTGGGACAAGAATTAGATGCGTTGGTAGGACAATTCAAAATTTAATTAAAAATTTACAACATATAAGAGTAATAGAGGGCGTATTGTAAATGCGCTCTTTATTTTTAGATGCACATCAAAAAGTGATCCGCTTCGATAAAAATAGCTTCTGACGTCCTCTAATTGTTTTTTATCTACGAGAGACGGTACTATAAGCTTATCTTTATCAGACTGTAAAATTAAAATGACGGATTATGCAATTGGCATCGACTTGGGGACCACTCACAGTAGTATTGGTGTTTGGCAAGGCGATAGCCCCGTACTCATACCTAACTCACTTGGCGAATATTTAACGCCTTCGATTATTAGTTGCGAAGGCGATCATGTTTTGGTAGGTAAAGCCGCTTATTATCGTAAGTTTACGCATCCAAAAAGTACGGTAAGCGTGTTTAAGCGTTCAATTGGTACAGAAAAAACCTATCGTTTGGGTAATAACAAGGTATTTAATGCACGAGAGCTGTGTTCCATAATACTCTCGACATTGAAAAAGGACGCTGAGATCTACCTAAATACTGAGATAAGAGAAGTGATTGTTTCAGTACCTGCGTATTTTAACGATCAGCAGCGCAAAGAAGTGAGGTTAGCGGCTGATATGGCTGGTCTAGATGCGGTACGCTTAATCAATGAGCCGACCGCCGCTGCGCTAGCTTACCATGTAGATAAAAAAGATGATGGTCAATATCTTGTTTTCGATTTAGGTGGCGGAACATTCGATGTTAGTATCGTAGAGTATTCAGCCGGTCTCATTGAAGTTCATTCATCTGCTGGCAATAATCGTTTAGGAGGAGAGGATTTTACGGAAGATTTAGTGGATGTAGTGCTAGAGCGAGCGTGTTTAGATCGAGAGACGATAAGTTTAACTGACATTCAAGCCATTTACGAGGCATGTGAGAAGGCTAAGAAGCAGTACAGTAAATCGATGTTTATAGAGTATGCGTTTAAGAACGAGGAAGGAAGTAAAGAGCAAGGAATTTATCTCTCTGACAGTGATCTCGACACGATTTGGCGACATACCCTGAGAAAGCTCAAGCAGCCACTCGAGCAATCTTTGAGAGATGCTAAAGTGAGTGTCCATGAGATTGATGATGTTATTTTTGTAGGAGGCGCAAGTCGTCTCCCCCATGTACAAAAAATGGCAACACGATTATTAAGTCGATTTGGTCGCCGAGATCTTGATCCTGAGACGGTTGTTTGCCTAGGCGCTGTAACGCAGGCTGCATACAGAATGAGACACAAGGCGATTGACGATCTTGTGATGACAGACGTATGTCCGTATAGCTTGGGAGTAGCAGCAGAGGTCAATGGTCAGTCGGGCATTTTCAGCCCGGTACTGGAGAGAAACACGACAGTCCCTGCTTCTCGTGTCCAACGTTATTACACGAAGCATGACGCCGAAAATGAAATTATAATCTCAATATATCAAGGTGAGTCCTTTTGGGCTCAAGATAATATCCATATTGATAATATTGCGATTGATGTTTCTAGCTGTTCGGCAAATCATCCTATTGATGTTCGATTTAGCTATGATGTGAATGGTTTACTTGATGTGAATGTTGATGTCCTAGACAAGCCTATCCAAGTTGAAAAAACCATAGATATGAGTCCTACTGGAATCAGTAAAGAAGAAATAGAGGCCAGTCGAGAAAAATTAAGCAAGCTAAAAGTTCATCCGAGAGAAAAAATACCTAATATTGTGTTGTTAAATAAATTACACAAACTCTATGAAGAAACACTTGGTCATGCGAGAAAATCTATTGAGATGTTAATTATCTCTTTTGAGGAGGCATTAAGCTCTCAGGATTCTCGACATATAGATAAAGCCCGCCAACACATTCACGAGGTGTTGGCGGACCAATATGATTAAACTAAATGTAATCTGAGAGATGAATATCCCCCTCTCTTTTAAGAGCGTATGGCCATCCTTTAGATGTAATGGATGGCCTGTCTTTGGCTGGAGCTATTAAATAAGTTAACCATAATAGCGTACTTAGCCAATAACTACCCGTCAATACAAAGACAGAAAGCCATAACGTAATCCATATGCCGAGTAGTTTTCTCTTTTTGCGAATAATACAAGTTCCAACTAATAGACGAGTAAGAATTAAATTTAGTAAAATACAAAAAACAAAAAGAGGGCTGACAACAATAGCTTCATTATTAACGATTGGAGTAATAACGCTGTGGTAAAAACCAACGTCGGCCGATGATACGGTGAAAGAAAAAATAGTAACCAATAACGATTGAATAAATAACATCTTATTACTTGGCCACTTAAATGCTGACGGTTTTTTATGCCTCGCTTCTTCTAATTCTCGATTTAGCTTCTGTTCGACATAGAAAGAAAGCACTGAGAATGTAAATACACTCTCTTCACCTCGGTTATTATTTATTCTTTCGATTTGTTTCGTATTAAATCCAACTTTGTTGGTGCTTGTTTGCATAAAACAAAGTAGATAGCACATTCCATGCAAATAGTTTAATAGGCTGCCATTAAATTCATTACAATCTTCATTTGTATTGTTTTCTTGAATCACTTCACATTGATTTATGATCTCCTTTTCATCACCAAATAATACAGCATTAAACATAGGCCATAGATGCGAGGTGCTCTGATATGTATCCATAGCCATAATACTGTCTTTAAGAATATGTTTTATCTCACTGTAGTTTTCATTATTACCTACAAGTATTTCAATTATTTTATATATGATGAGTGCTTCATGAGTCGTACCATTTTCTTTATTGTAATGGCACGCTTGTACAAGCTGCATAATCGTATTTTCTTTCGATATGTTTTCAAAGTTCTTCTTAAGAAAATCTGGATTGTATGAGTGAACATATTGACAGTAAATCTCTCGTTGGCAAAATATATCTGCTGTCCCAGTTTCCAATATGTCTTTGGCATAATCAATATCATTTTTTAATGCTATCCGAGTAATAACATCTAGCTGAGATTGGGGTAGAGGTGGTGCGTAGTGACTCATTTTTTTCTGTATGCATTTCGTATATGAATACGGGAATGATAGATGGTATAAGTAGAACTCAGCCCACTTTGTTGTGTCTGCGCCAGTAGTGGTTTTTACTTTTTTATAAAGTGTATTGTTATGCACTTCTCTTTTCGCAAGCTGTTCATTGTAATCATCCAATTCAGGCTGCAATATAGTAACATCTGATCTCGCCGACAATAGATCGTAGAGATTTTTAGGGATAACAGGATGTCGATTAAGTGCGTCTTGCCATTCATCACTTGTGGGTGTTAATACATCATCTTGTATAAACTCTTCATAATTTAGCCACTCAGGCGAATAATACATCGATGATATTTTTTCGAAAATAGGAATTTCTCGAGCACGGTCAAGTTCTTTTTGTCCTTTATCCAAGATAAAGCCAGCAAGATACTTCCATCGATAATGTGTAATATCTTGATTATTTAGTTTGTCAATTGCACATTGGATCCCTTGCCATGCGCCATGATGTAAATGCCACCAAAGCGAAGCTAGACATCCTTGTAGGGTTGTAAGTTCAAATATAATATCAACTTTTGGGAGAAAACCTTCATCAATAGCATGGTAGAAGAGCATATCGGTAATTGCTGACTGACTGAAATGACTATGAAGTGGATAAGTCATCGCCATTGCATATGGTTGACTAATCCAGTCCATTTGTCGCTGAATAGCTATCGCCCACAAAGCGAATGTTGGGTCGGTATCGATGTAAAAAGATTGTAAGAGAGAAAGTATTGATTTATCACTTTTTTCTAGCGTAGCTAGTCTCTGCAACGAGAGTAAAAAACATTTTTCATTTTTGAGATAAATACAATGCTTTGCTAGGAGAATTAATAGCTCTGCATTAAGGTTTTCTTCTGCTAATGCGCGAGAAACTAACCACAGATGCGTCTCTCGCGAAATGCCAACATGCTTGTAATCGAGTGCTTTAATACTCCGTAATAGCCAATAAATGGTGTTTATATCATTTAATGTGGTAACTCTATCTTGATGGATAATATGGCTAAGTGCATTAAGATCAGCATTGTTAACAGCAATAGCCAATGATTGATAGTAGCACAGTGTTATCCGCTGATTTTCTAAGCATCTATCTGCAATAACGCTCACACTCTTTGGATTATCCAACTGTCTCCAACTGTCAAGCAAACAAGCCAGCTGGTAGTCTTGCCGATCACCATTGTAGAGAGCGCCCCAGTCTAGAAGTACCCATAAGTCTTGTATAACTTCTGCGGATATCCAAAGGTTGTTAGCAGCAAAATTAGCAAGTTCTTTTGATAGTGGTATAGACTGATCGAGTGGTAAAGACTCAATGATATCAATCCACTTTTTCCACTGGATTTTGAAGTCTTTAGAAATGGCCTGACTAAGAAATGTTATTATTTCGTTCAATATGATATTAAATTGATGGTAATAACTGTCAGGCTTTCTTACGCCTATATCTTTACTACTGTTTGATAAAGCTGACTTTTCGATTAGATCTAGCGCTATTTCATACTGTTCTCGTAATTCTCTAAAGCCTTCTGGATTATCTTCTGGATGATTCTCTCTAAGTTTTAGCTTATAAACTGTCTTTAATTCTTTAAGACTCGTATTGCTACTTAGGCCAAAGTAATCAAATGGATTCATTATCTATCTCACTTTCGATTAAAGATTCTAGCGACTCTGGCATTTCAAAATTAGGCAATGTGATCTCTTCCCATGGAATCCAATGGATAGGGTTCTCTTTATCTTGGAAACTAATTTTTAGACGGTGGCGTAACCTTTTCTTTATATCTGGATTGAGAAACACATTATTTCTTTCATTATCATTAATGTCGAAAACTAGGTAAGCCCAATAACAGCTTCCGAATATCCATGAGTGTGAGTATTGATACCAAGAGTTATAAAAAAATCGAGCCTTGTGAGCAATCACGCTATGAATATAGTAGAATTCTTCTTCTGATAACCAATCAATTTTGAGTCCTTCTCTTGCGAGAAAGCAAGCCCTACCATAGTCGTATCCTCGTGTTCCACCCAAGCCTACTAGATCGTAAGACATCTTGACGAAATCTATTTCAGCTTTCTCTTGTCCTGAAGGATATTGTCTGGAAAAAGTGGACCACTCTTTAGATGTGTAACTTGCATATTTGGCATATAAGTGGGAGAGATTGTGGCCGTGTGTCCCTTCGAATATCAGTCTATGAATCTGATGGTAAAGAGAAGCTCTATCTTCAATTCCCCAGTCTCTCTCAAGTATATGATAGCAACAGGACTTGTCTGTAACCCAATACGGGTCTAAGTATTTTCTTTCTCCTTCGAAAATACTAGTATGAGGAGCCCCTAGCGTCAAAAACCAAGCTTTGTATCCATTACTGCTCTCTTGCATTTCTTGAAACCGATTATTCAAATAAATGCTATAAGATATGATCTTATAGGGAAATAATGGATCGTCTAGAGATAAAAAGCTTTAATTTTGGGCTAATGTCACATATTTATTAATAAAATCGTTAGTTTCCTAATTCTGCAATAACCTTATTCTTTCCTTTTTCTTTTGCTTCATATAATAATCTATCTGCTTCCTCGAGGTTAAGCAGTTGCGTTTTTTGGTTGTAGTAGCGTAATCCGACACTAACAGTGACCTGTATTGGATTAGAAAGAAAAAATGGTGTGCTTTTTTCTATCGATGTAACTATGTCTTGCCCATAGCTCTTTGCGCTGTCGAAGTTATCAAACCTTGCTACAACGGCAAACTCTTCTCCTCCAATTCTTGCTATGGTCTCTTCTTTTTTTGAGACTCTTTTTAAAATTTCAGCGACATACTGTATGACAGTATCGCCGACACTATGACCGAACTTATCGTTGATAGATTTGAAGTTATCGATGTCTAAGATAAGTAACCCTACGTGATCTAGGCCATTGTATTCATCAAGAATTTCAGAGAAAAACCTCCTATTTTTTAAACCAGTAAGACTATCCGTTGTTGATAGCATTTGTAGTTTCCTATTAGCTTCTTCCAAATACTTGGTTCTGCGAGCTATGGCTACTTTAACGCTAATCTTGTGAATCAGATAAGCGCTAATCATGATTAATAGTAAAACAAGAATTAGGTCAGCTGAGATATTAGTCATAGTAGCAACATTTAGTAACAGAACATTATCAAGAAACTAGGAAATAACCTGTTAATTTTCATAGAAAAATTAATCGACTATCATCCAATGAAAAGAAATACTATTCAATATCACACTGTGTCTCTTTTTCGAGACAACTGTAGATTTAAACTAACACATTAACTAAATATGTTTACATTTGTGTTAGTCGATTTGAGTATATGTTTACTATTTGTATCTAATGCTTTATTGCTAGCATTTATTGACATGATTATAATTTATGCGGATTGCTTGTGTCTAGTTTATCAGCAGCAACGTAGATTGATATGCGCAGTTATGTGAGGTTGAGGCGTTTTAGCTTCTAGCGTTGTGTATTTGTATGTCTGGGTATCTCTTATGTTGACAGTTTTAGTTTGTCGATAAAAAAGAGAAAGCAATATTGGGGATTAGAGACGTATCCATGACGGCGTTGGTGTAACCTTCTTCTCTTTTCCAGTCTTCCAAATCGCCGGATTTCAAGTCGCTGACACCTGTTTTACTAGGATGGTCGTCCTCCCAGTAATCCGCATTACTACGCGTGGAATGGTCGGTTTAATACCTTTTTTCCTGAGCACCTGAAGGACGATATCTTGAAAGCTAAATTGGAAAGGATGAACAAGCCAGTCGGCCTGTTCATCTTTTTTGTTTGTGGTTATCGCACAATTAGGCCGAGTAAGATGCCGACCACACCAAAGTCGGCATCGCTAAAGGTGGTGTTGGCAAAGCCCAGATCGCCGAGCACAGGGAGCAAGAACACGGGCAGGAAGGTGATTAGTAGGCCTTGCGCAAAGGCGCCTAAGATTGCGCCGCGTCGTCCGCCTGTGGCATTACCGAATACCCCTGCAGCTGCGCCGACGAAAAAGTGGGGCACCACGCCTGGGATAATCACTGTAAGCCCCAGTATATAGAGCAGGAACATACCGACAAGCCCAGCAACAAAGCTAGATAAAAAGCCTACTAACACCGCATTGGGCGCGTAGGGGAAGACGACGGGACAGTCGAGTGCTGGCTTGGCATTGGGCACCAGTTTGTCGGAAATCCCTTTAAACGCTGGCACAATTTCGGCAATCACCATTCTTACCCCTTGCAAGATCACATACACCCCGCCTGCAAAGGTGATGGATTGCATTAGTGCAAACATAAACCAGTGTTTACCATCACTTACCTCGCGCACAAAGTCTCCGCCGGCAAACAGACACGTCACCATAAAAATAATCCCCATGGTGAACGAGATGGCGACTGGCGTATCACGCAAAAACAACAGGCTTTTGGGCACGTCCATGTCTTCGGTGGAGTGGGCTTTGTTGCCAAACTTGCTGCCAATAAAGCCGGCTAACACGTAAGAGAGGGTTGAAAAGTGGCCAATGGCGACTTCATCTGAACCCGTGACTTGTTGCATGTAGCGATGGGCGATGGCAGGAAAGAACACCATCACCGAGCCGACAACCACAGAGCCTAATGCGACCAATGAGATCCCCTCCATGCCGCTGGTGGAAAGGATCGCGGCGACCATCATCGACATAAACAAGGTGTGATGGCCGGTTAAAAAGATGAATTTCCACGGGGTTAAGCGTGCGATAAGGATGTTAACCAGCATGCCGAAGAACATGATCATTGCCATTTCCTTACCAAAGGCTTCTTGCGCGATGGAGACAATGGCTTCGTTGTTGGGCACCACGCCACTGATACCAAACGCATGCTGGAAAATGGTGGCAAAATCCCCGAGCGAGCTGACTACCAATGAGGCACCGGCCCCTAGGATCACAAAGCCTAGAATGGTTTTGATGGTGCCTTTGATGCATTCAGTCGCGGGTTTTTTCTGGGCGATTAAACCAATTAGTGCAATCAAACCCACTAATACCGCGGGCTCAGAGAGTACGTCTTTCATCAGGAAGTTAAAAAAGGGCATAACGTCACTCCTTATAGGGCACCGAGTGCTTGTAGGGCCTCAGACAAGCGGGTTTTCATTGCCTCTTTGTCCACCATGTTGTCGAGTGCGACAATGCGTGGCGATACGTTCATCGCTTGTAACTGTTGGGCGATATCGTTGGTGGCGACGAAAATATCGGCCTCTGTCCCAGAGACTGAGCCCAGATCGATATGGTCGATACTGGCTTCGACGCCAAGATCGTTGATGATTGTTTTGATGCTCATTTCCATCATTAGGCTGGTGCCAAGACCATGGCCGCATACGACTGTGATTTTCATAATTCTGACCTTTTATTTGGGTTAACAGATGCGTTTTCAGCATGTTCGTTGTTTTAAAGCCGACAGCGAAGGGCGAGCCCTTTGTGTCTTTGCGTTTTGTAGCTACTGATGTAAGGGTTAGTAGTTGGCGATAATGGCTAATACTTCATCCACGTTGGTGGCGCGGCTGATCTGCGCGATGTGTGTGTCATTCATAAAAAGGTTCGCCAGTTGGGAGATAGCTTCGATATGGCTATTACTGTCGGTGGCCGCGAGGGTGACCAGCACCTTAACCGGATCGTTTTCGGCGCTGTCAAAATTGACGCCGTTTTTGATCACTGTGATAGCCAGGGCGAGGCGGTTAACGCCATCTTCAGGGCGTGCGTGGGGCATCGCGATACCTGGACCCACCACATAGTAGGGACCGAGTTCTTGATGTGAGCGATAAATCGCGTCGACATAGCTCGGCGCAATGGCACCGTTATCCAAAAGTGCTGCGCAGGCTTTGTTGATGGCATCTTGCCAATCGTTGGCATCTTGGTGAATGCGGATAACGTCGGCGGTAATCAGATCTCGTAACATGGCTCTATCCGTTTTAAAGGTTTTATTTGGTTGTTGGAGAATTGTTGATAACTCTATCGCTGAAAACTGAGCAATAAATGGACAATGATCACAATTGGTAGCGCTATCTGATAGCGCTACCATAAGATGTGATAGCGCTATCATTTTTTCTGTCTACCAATGCGTCATGCTACAAAGAGGCCATGCGGGGCACGGATTAATCGCTGATGGCTGTGATAGGATACGGTGTCATAAGATGATGAGTAATCAATAGATATAATGAGTGAACCAAGAAAACGACGCAATACGGGTAAAGTTACGCTTGCGGATGTTGCCAAACAGGCTGGGGTAGGCACCATGACGGTTTCCAGGGTGTTGCGCACCCCGGATGCTGTCTCTGACAAATTGCGCGATAAGGTTCAACGCGCCGTTGAGCAACTGGGTTATATTCCTAATAAAGCCGCGGGTGCTTTGGCATCAGCGCAAAGCTATGCCATTGCGTTGATCATTCCTTCTCTATTGGAAAAGGCGTGCGCCTTGTTTTTGCCTCGTTTTCAACAGCGGTTGAATAAAGCAGGCTATCAATTGTTGCTGGGTTACAGTGATTATTCGGTCCAGCAGGAAGAGGATTTATTGGCCGGTTTTCTAGAAAGCCGACCTGCGGCAGTAGTGCTATTTGGTAATGAGCATACGCAGCGTACCCATCAATTGCTTGAGGTGGCCAATGCGCCTGTTCTCGAAATCGCTGAGTCTTCATCAATGGTAGGCTATGCCAGCATGGGCGCGGATCACCATGAGATAGGTAAGGTGAGTACGGAGCATCTCTTAAGCCAAGGGTTTAATAATATTGGCTTTATTGGCGCGCGAGGTAACCATGCGACCTTACAGCGCAAACTGCAAGGCTGGCAGGGCGCGATGATTGAGCATTACTTAACCCCTGACCATTTTTTAACCACCCACGAGGCGCCATCGGCACAATTGGGAGCTGAAGGGTTGGCGAAATTGTTGCTTCGCGATGTCACGTTGGACGCGTTGGTATGTAGCCATGAAGAGATAGCCATCGGCGCGTTGTTTGAGTGTCACCGACGGGTGTTAAAAGTGCCGACTGATATCGCAATTATCAGCTTGGAGGGCTCCTCCATGAGTGAGCATGCCTTTCCGAGCTTAACGAGCGCTGAAATTGACTATCAATCCCTCGGCACTCAGGCAGCGACAGCGATTTTGCAAGCCATTGAAGGCCAACCGCTTACAGGCGCTAGAACTATCCCATTTAAACTCGTACACCGTACCAGCACCGCAAGAAAAAACTAGTTTTTTGGCCGTTTTATAGGGACAGACACTTTAGCCAAAGAGCTCAGGATGCGCTTGACAGGACAGGCGCGAACGCGTTACGAGGAGTATTAAGTGGAAAGTGTTCGGCCAAGCGTGAGCAACGCCGAACACGTTTGATAACGAAAGGCTATGTCTAGCCGTTATGTGCCTTTAGTGACTAAGATCGACCAAAGGCTCTGGCTTCAGTTGGACTTTTTGTTTTTTCATGATGTTGGCTACATTGTCGACGGCTTGACTAACGTCTTCTGCATTCGTTAACACGGTGTACTCAAGATCGAAATGTTTTTGTTCGCCAGCTTTTATGGTCGGCACTAGGCCTAACGGCCGTTGATATTTTGTATTATATGCATAGCTTGTACCAGGCTCTATTCCCGTTACATAGCCCTGTTTTAATGTGTCAGTGTTTTTCCAAATTGTTAGCACTGGGAGCTGATCGGTTTTAAATAGCATCGACACACCAGAGTTGGCGTCTTTATTGTGTAAAACAGCAAGAGAGCTGCCTTCTGGATCACTAATGGGCTTTAAGTTAAATACCATTTCATCAAAATCTTTTGTTGGTCCTAAATAGGTTTGCCAACTTTTAAGTCCCCCTTTTGCATAGTCATTAAATGGAGATATTTCACTTGCTGCTGCATGGATTTTGGCGCCTTTCTCTAGAATGGGTTGACCAAAGTTTGAGTGGTAGATGACTTGATATTCATCGTCGTAATCAGCTTTGTTGGTGAGTGTATCGTTTATTGAGAAGGAGTTTTCGCCAGGAATGATACTCAAACGCGTTTCTGTCGAAAGGTTTGATTTTTTAAAGGTACTCTCTGCAATAATTCCGGTGACAGTAATTGTATGTGGGGCTTCATCGTCTATTTCGACTTTCACCAGTGAGGCGGGAGTGTTTTGAACCCGTCCATGAAGGCTGAGCAATTGCCCATTGTCATCAACACCGGGGTGGCCTGTCCATTCGTACCCACAGCGAACAAGCATTTCGTTGAAACCATCTAACCAGCCAAGGCCGTTTCTGCTCTCAAGATCAATAAAAGCTGGATTGACTATCTCTTTGACGGGTGAATCCCACCCAAGAATTCGCTTACCCTCCTTGCGCACTTGGTAGATACCCATGCCTCGAGTCGGTACGAGCGTCAGTTCTAATTCACCGTTATCGATGGTGATAATGTCCACGCCATTTTGTTTGCCTGTGTTGAGTCGCTTTTTCTCAATAGAAAAAGGGGTGGTTGTGTTAATCCCAAGTTCTTGCGCCGATGTTTTCCAATGATCCACGTAGGTGTTAGTTGCGCTATCAGTGAGTACAAATTCTGCTGAAAGGGCGTAAATAGGTGTTAGTAGGGCAACAGTTGCTAGGACATTTTTGATTATCATCTTAGTCTTCCTTATTTGTTGTGTTTAGCTGAATCGTTTCAGCTTAAATGCTACGCTCATTATTTGAACAGACAAATTGCTGAAAGTGACCTTGTGATTCAGCTCTTTAATTTTTATTAACTGCTTTTGAATCATGAGTGCTGACTCACGTTCAGCATTACACAGTTAGCGGGAATTATCGGGGACAGGCACTTTTGGTTAGTCTAGTTAAAGCTACTCCGTTAACATACAGCAGAGTGGTTTTCGGTATCTAAAGGAGACAGCCCATGGCTGAGCATGACACAGAAAAGACCATTCCCGAGCGTGACCAGCGGCGGTTTGCTGTATCTGCGAATCGGGACAAAGGCAGTCACCGGATTCGTTATGTGGAAGCGGGTGGCGCCTCGGTGGATAATGATGAGTGCACATTTTGCCAAGCGGTGCCGGTGTTGAATGAACCGCTGGAGAAGAACGAGAAGTGAGACGCTTCGCTTCTAGAAACGAGAGACTAGATAGAGCAGATCGCGCTCGCATTGAGGTTCTTGCGTTTTCTGTACTCTGTATTGCGTCATCGATATTCGAGCATAGGAATACAGTTCGCTTCGCTTACAGTATAAGGGAAAGCAGCCTCGTGCTCGCATCGGCGCTCTTGCTCTTTCTGTATTCCGTATTCTGTTTTCTAGTTTCTAGTTTCTAGTTTCTAGTTTCTAGTTTCTATCTCGCCTGATATTCTCGGGACAGGCACCTCACTTTTTCCGCAACGCGCAAAACTGTACTGCCAACACAGACTGTGTGATTTATCTCTCTCTTTGCTAATGACTCCAATATCAATAGTCGATCTTTCTCACATCTGTGATGTTTACAGATGGTGAAACTTTTCTTTCATCTGCATTATTCGTCCATATCGAAACGTTTCGATGGTGTTTTCCTGAGAGAAATCGCTGTTCATAAGAAAACGTGCCAGCGCACAGTGAGCGCTGATTACGTCCATCGTGAGTGAGAAGGTGATGAATGAATAAGCATGGTTTGCTCCATCCAGAGCTTGCACGGCTCGTAACCCAAATTGGACACACCGATGAATTGACGGTGTGTGATGCGGGGCTGCCGATCCCCAACTCGGTGTCGCGTATTGATTTGGCGCTGACCCAAGGGGTGCCGAGCTTTATGCAGACGGTCGAGGCGGTGTTAACTCACACCTGCATTGAGTCGGTGGTGATTGCGGAAGAGCTTGCAGCAGTTAGCCCAGCGCTGCACCAATCCTTGCTTGCGCGACTAGAGCAAGAGAGTGCTGCGCGTCAGCAGCCGATCACTGTGACCACGATTAGCCACGAGGCGTTTAAAGCACGCACGGTGCAGAGCAAAGCGGTGGTGCGCACCGGAGAGTGCACGCCTTATGCCAATGTGATTTTTCAAGCCGGTGTCACCTTTTAGGTGAGCCTAAGCGAGTAACCACGATGACGCAACCTATCTTACAACTCCGCCAAGTCGTAAAAACCTTTCCCGGGGTGCGCGCCCTCGATGAGGCGAGCTTAAATGTCTATCCCGGTGAGGTAATGGCGCTACTCGGCGAGAACGGCGCGGGTAAGTCTACCTTGATGAAGGTCCTCACCGGGATTTATCACGCCGACAGTGGCGATGTGAACTATCAAGGCGAGCCGGTTTCGTTTAAAGGTCCGCGTGATTCACAGCACGCGGGGATCAGTATTATTCACCAAGAGCTCAATTTGATCCCAGAGCTGACCATTGCCGAGAACATCTTTTTGGGCCGCGAGTTTACTAACCGGTTTGGCAAGATTGACTGGGCCAAGATGGTGGAAGAGGCCGATAAGCTGTTGGCGCGTTTAAATGTGAAAGCCCGCAGCACTGTGCCACTTGGCAGCTTGAGCTTGGGCGAGCAGCAAATGGTGGAAATTGCCAAAGCGTTGTCGTTTGAGTCGCAGGTGATCATTATGGATGAGCCGACCGATGCTTTGACCGACACGGAAACTGCCTCCCTGTTTGCGGTGATCAACGAGCTGCGAGCGCAAGGCTGCGGCATTGTTTATATCTCTCACCGACTAAAAGAAATTTTTGAGATTTGCGATCGGATCACCGTGTTACGTGACGGCAAGTTTATTGGTGAGTGTCCCGTGAGTGATACCGATGAAGACGGCCTGATTGAAATGATGGTGGGCCGCAAACTCGCCGAACAATACCCGCGAAGCGATGTCACCCCTGATGGGATAAGCCTTGAAGTGGAAAATGTCAGCGGTCACGGAGTGAAAGCGGTGAGTTTTCAGCTGCACCGTAGTGAAATTCTGGGTGTATCGGGCCTGATGGGGGCCGGGCGCACGGAGTTAATGAAGATTATC
The DNA here is from genome assembly GCF_001996205.1 of Salinivibrio sp. IB574. Lineage (NCBI taxonomy): Bacteria > Pseudomonadati > Pseudomonadota > Gammaproteobacteria > Vibrionales > Vibrionaceae > Salinivibrio > Salinivibrio sp. IB574. The sequence goes on from NZ_MUFN01000006.1 coordinate 18,177, forward strand.
TATGGCGCCATGCCGCGTGAAGCCGGCGTGATTCGGCTTGATGGCAAGGTGATTAACCCCGTGAGTCCGCAAGATGCGCTGGCCAACGGCATTGCTTACATCTCTGAAGACCGCAAAGGTGAGGGCTTGGTGCTGGGTTTATCGGTGAAAGACAACATGTCACTCAGTGCACTCGATAAGCTCACCCACTGGGGCAGAATACAGCCGCGCGATGAAGTGATGGCAGTGGATGATTTTATCCGTCTTTTCAACATCAAAACCCCCACCCGCGAGCAAATCATTGGCAACTTATCGGGCGGGAATCAGCAGAAAGTGGCGATCGCCAAAGGGCTGATGACCAAACCAAAAGTGCTGATCTTGGATGAGCCGACTCGGGGGGTCGATGTCGGTGCCAAAAAAGAGATTTATCAGCTAATTAACCAATTTAAAGCCGAGGGCATGAGCATCATCTTGGTGTCATCAGAAATGCCCGAAGTGCTTGGCATGAGCGACCGCATTCTAGTGATGCACGAAGGCCGCGTATGCGGTGAGTTTGATGCCAAAGACGCCAACCAAGAAACTCTGCTTGCCTGTGCGGTAGGCAAAGATGCCAATGAGGATGCAGCATGAGTGAGAATGCAATGAATAAGTCCCAGCCGTCAGAAGATGGACGCAAACCCCTGTTCAGCAAAGCGTGGTTGATTGAGCAAAAATCACTCATTGCCCTGCTGGTGCTGATCGTGGTGGTGTCATTTTTAAACAGCAACTTTTTCATGGTCGACAACCTGCTTAACATCCTGCGTCAAACCTCGGTAAACGCCATTATTGCCGTGGGGATGACATTGGTGATTTTAACCGCGGGTATCGATTTGAGTGTTGGCTCGGTGTTGGCGCTGTGCGGTGCGTTTGCCGCGAGTTTGATTGCGGTTGAGGTGCCAGTGTTAGTTGCAGTGCCCACCGCCTTGTTTGCAGGTGCGGCAATTGGTGCCATGACTGGCGTCGTGGTGGCCAAAGGCAAGGTACAGGCGTTTATTGCCACCTTGGTAGCAATGACCCTCTATCGCGGTGTCACCATGGTGTATACCGATGGTCGCCCCATCTCAACGGGCTTTACTGATACCGCCGATGCGTTCGCTTGGTTTGGTACCGGCTACCTGTTGGGCATTCCCGTCCCCGTGTGGCTGATGGCAATCGTGTTTATCGGCGCTTGGTATCTGCTCAATCATACCCGTTTTGGCCGTTATATTTACGCACTTGGTGGTAATGAATCGGCGGCGCGGTTGTCGGGCATTAATGTCGATCGAATCAAGGTGGGTGTGTATAGCCTGTGTGGCATGCTCGCAGCGCTGGCGGGGATCATCGTCACCTCGCGCCTGTCCTCCGGACAACCGACTGCCGGCACTGGCTATGAGCTTGATGCGATTGCCGCGGTGGTGCTGGGCGGCACCAGCCTGATGGGCGGTAAAGGCAAGATCATGGGCACATTGATTGGTGCGCTGATTATCGGCTTTTTGAACAACGCCCTTAATCTGCTGGACGTGTCGTCTTACTACCAAATGATTGCCAAAGCGGTGGTGATTCTGCTCGCCGTGCTGGTGGATAACAAAAACAAATAGCTGTTTGAGACAGTGCTTTTTAAAACAGAGCTTATTGGGAGCTTATTGGGACAGGCACCTTTATTTCTCTTTAAGTTGGCAGGACAGACACTTTTATTTCTATTGAATTAGCAACTAAAAACAACACCCTACAAACACAAAAGGACTGAACGCATGAAAAAACTGACTACCTTGATTACCACTGCGCTACTGTCGTCCACGCTGAGCATTAGTGCGCAAGCGGAAGATAGAATGGCAATCGTGGTTTCAACCTTAAACAACCCATTTTTTGTCACCATGAAAGAGGGTGCGGAGCAGAAAGCGCAAGATCTTGGTTATGAGCTCTTGGTGCTTGATTCGCAAAACGACGCTAGTAAAGAGTTGTCGAATGTGGAGGATTTAACCATCCGTGGCGTTAAAGCTATTTTGATTAATCCGACTGACTCTGACGCGGTCTCGAACGCTATTCGTATTGCAAATCGCGCGGACATCCCGGTTATCACCCTAGACCGTGGCGCGAGTCGTGGGAAAGTGGTGAGCCATATTGCTTCTGATAACGCTCAAGGCAGTAAAATGGCGGCGGAATACATCATCGGCAAAGTCGGGGAGCGTGCCAAAGTGATCCAACTTGAGGGTATTGCCGGCACCTCAGCCGCACGCGAGCGTGGTGAAGGCTTTATGGACGCCATCGAGGGGACCGACGTTGAGCTACTCGCCAGTCAGCCGGCGGATTTTGACCGCACCAAAGGTCTGAACGTGATGGAAAACCTGCTTGCCGCACACCCAGATGTGGAAGCGGTATTCGCCCAAAACGATGAAATGGCATTTGGCGCGTTGCGCGCGGTGCAGGCATCAGGCAAAGATGTCACTATTGTTGGTTTTGATGGCACCAAAGATGGTATTGCGGCCGTTGAGCGTGGTCAACTGGCAGCCACTATTGCCCAGCAACCGGGTATGATTGGCGAATTGGGTGTTGAAACTGCCGATAAGGTGCTGAAAGGCGAGTCGGTAGACAGCTACATCCCTGTACCGCTGAAAGTGATTAGCCAAGAAACGATCGCTGAATAAGCCGTCAGGGAAACGTATAGTGAGCACCATCGGGTTCGCACTGGGTGGTGCTTTTTTGATTTAAAAACGGGAAGGAATAGTAATGAGCCGATTGGTTGTTCTTGGCAGCGTCAATGCTGATCATGTTTTACGTGTCCCTCACTTTCCGCGTCCGGGCGAGACATTACACGGCCACGATTATGCCGTAATTGCCGGCGGCAAAGGGGCCAATCAAGCGGTCGCGGCGGTGCGTTGCGGTGCCGATGTCGCGTTTATCGCCAGCGTGGGTGATGACGCATATGGACAAAATATTCGTCAATCTTACGCGCAAGAAGGGATGAATGTCAGTGCGGTGAAGGTGCAGGCGAATACACCGACTGGGATTGCGATGATCCAAGTCACTGAGCAGGGCGAGAACAGTATTGCGCTCTCGGCAGAAGCTAATGCGGCTTTGACAGCAGAGGCCATCACCGCCGATCTTGCCAAGATAGCCGAGGCTGACTATTTACTGATGCAGTTAGAAACGCCGATGTGTGGCATTGAAAAGGCGGCGTTTCATGCCAAAGCGGCAAAGACTCACGTGGTGCTTAATCCCGCCCCAGCCGCACCGCTGAGCGACGCGCTTCTTGCTGCAGTCGATATTATTACCCCGAATGAAACAGAAGCCCAAAGCCTGACCGGTATCGCGGTAACTGATACTGCCAGTGCGCAAGCGGCTTCGGACGTGCTCCATGAAAAAGGGGTAGGGATTGTACTGATCACCCTCGGTAAACAAGGCGTATGGCTAAGCGAGCAAGGCCGGCAAGAAGGCCAGCTTATTCCTGGGTTCCGTGTCGATGCCGTCGATACCACTGCCGCTGGCGATACCTTTAACGGGGCATTGGTGACAGGACTGATAGAGGGACAGACACTTTATCAGGCGATTCGCTTTGCGCATGCCGCGGCGGCATTATCCGTGACCCAGCGTGGCGCACAAACCTCGATTCCTTCTCGTGCAAATGTTGAGGCGTTTTTGGCCCACCAAGATGCTTAATCCTTATTTCACCTTAGTCAGCGGAGCGCGATAAATGGCGACCATGAAAGATATTGCCAAACGGGCGGGCGTGTCGACATCGACGGTCAGTCATGTCATTAACAACACCCGTTATGTAAGTGAGGCCATTGCTGAGAAGGTAAACCAAGCCGCGAAAGAGCTTAACTATTACGCCCCGTCGGCACTGGCGCGCAGCCTGAAAGTGAATCGTACTAAAACCTTTGGCATGCTGGTGACCACTTCCACCAACCCGTTTTTTGGCGAGGTAGTAAAAGGCGTCGAGCGCAGCTGTTACCACAATGGCTACAGTTTGATTTTATGCAACACGGAAGGCGACGCTGAGCGTATGCGTGCTTCAGTTGATACGCTGTTGCAAAAACGGGTCGATGGCTTGATTTTGATGTGCTCGACCTTGGAAGGTGAGCGGATTGAAGGCTTTGATCGTTATCCGGATATTCCCGTGGTGGTAATGGATTGGGGACCGATTGATTTTGCCTGCGATAAAATCCAAGACAATTCCTATCAAGGCGGCTATTTAGCGACCCAGCACTTGATTGACTGTGGCCATCGCCAGATTGGTTGTATCAGTGGTCCTTTGCTTAAACAACAAGCACAGCGGCGTTTTCAAGGCTTTAAAGATGCGCTGCGTGATGCTGGACTTACTGAGAACGCTGATTGGATGGTAGAAGCGGACTTTGAGTGTGAAGGCGGCTATCAAGGCATGCAAGCGATCGCTGCGAGCGGCTCCTTGCCGAGCGCGATTTTTGCAGGCAATGATATGATGGCAATGGGCGCGATCAATGCTGCTAATTCACTCGGCATTCGGGTACCCGAGGATCTTTCTATCATGGGATACGATGACATCCACCTCGCAAAATTTGTCTCGCCCTCCCTGACCACCATCCACCAGCCCAAGTACCGTCTCGGTCAAGCGGCCGTCGAAACGCTACTCCACAAACTGGATGATCCTCAAAGTGATAGCCAAACTGTGCAGCTCGAGCCAACGTTAGTGGTGCGCGAGAGTGTGAAGCGGGTATAGCTATTGGGCGAGCTATAAATAAACTATCGGGGACAGGCACTTTGAGCGCTTTAAGCTAACGGAACTAACGGGACAGACACCTTTATGTTTATGAGCAAACGGGACAGACACTTTTGAACACTCGGGGGACAGTCACTTATATGATTGCCCTAGCGGTGTAAGGGTGAAGCCGTTATGATGCCTGTCCTCAATGGCCAACCGGTAAATCGCCTCGTTATGTTTTCAATTGTCGACCAAAACCAACACTTTGTGGTGATCAACAAGCACCACGGCGTTAGCGTGCAAAAAGAAGCCGATCACGCGGCATTGCTGCCGGCGGTCGCGGCGCATATTGGGGTTGAGAAAGTCTACCTTGTGCATCGGTTAGACAAGATGACATCGGGCTTGCTGCTGCTGGCAACCTCTTCGCATGCGGCGTCTGTCCTCTCAGGGTTGTTTGCTTCGCGCGAGATAGAAAAGTTCTATTTGGCATTAAGTGCCAAAAAGCCGCGTAAGAAGCAGGGGCTGATCGTTGGGGATATGACGAAGGGACGGCGAGGTAGCTGGAAATTGTTAACCAGCAAAGATAACCCTGCCAGAACGCGCTTTATCTCTATTGCTGGTGGTGAGGGGAGGCGACTTTTTCTCTGTCGGCCCTACACAGGCAAAACCCATCAAATTCGCGTGGCGATGAAAAGCATTGGCTCTCCGCTCATCGGTGATGATTACTATGGCGGCGAGCCTGCCGATCGTGGCTACTTACACGCTTATGGGCTGCAATTTACGTGTCGTTTTGCCGATGATCAGCCTGAAACACGCTATAGCTATGTGCTGCCCCCGAGCCAAGGCGAGTTGTGGCCAGCCTTACCAGTAGAGTGGGATGTCCCGTTTTCACTGCTCTAATTCTGTTTCGCAGAGTACAGGGAAGTGATGCACTGATTACCAAACAAATAGCTTAAAAATCGCGAGAATAATCGTCATCGCACCAAGCCCAATCCAACCTAAGGTGCGTGTAACCGTAGGGTTTTGATTGATAGCAAAGTGTGGGAATAGGATTGCCCACATTGAAACAAATGGTACGACACCAAACGCTCTTTCTGTGTAAAAATTAGGGGTGGCAGCAAAAGGTGGAATAGCGAGGTGCCAAAAACAATAAGTCCCCACGACGACCATGCAAATGACCGCTTCTTTGAATGAGGTTTCCTGAGAGTTGGTAAAAAGATAAAAACCAACCGTCACAATATAGAGCAAGGCGGCTATCACAGGTAAGTGTCTCTTGGTTTTGCTGGGTGAAGGGGCCTCGACCGACCCCCATCTTTTTAGCTAGTACAGCTTGGTGCAGTAATGGCGTTTTTGAGGATTTGTCGGCCGCGGGTGTCGCGAACCAAAATGGTATAGCTGATACCACTGTCTAACATACTGCGGATATCGTTATCCTCGCAATAACGACGCTTTAAGCCGGAAAAGAGCTGCCCCGGTGCTTTTTTGGCATTCTTCTCCAGAAGCGTCAGCTCAATAATGGCATCTTGCGCACGAGCGCGAACGAGCGAGTAGCCTTCAATATCCATCGGCAGTAATTGTGCAATCATGTCGGCACGTTGGATTGCGGCTTCTGCGGCTTGATCATGCTGGGTGCTGCTACATGCACTGAGCACTAGCCCCAGGCCGGTCATCATCAATACTTTTACTAATTGCATTAGACAGGATCCTGCGGAAGCACTTTTTTGAAAGGTTTAACGGTTACGTCTGCATAGACGCCAGCGGCTACATAAGGGTCTTTGTCAGCCCAGGCTTGGGCGGCTGATAATGACTCAAACCAAGCAATAACGGTTGACCCCGTAAACCCAGCTTCGCCCGGCTCGTCGCTATCAACGGCAGGGTTTRGTCCTGCAATCATCAAGCGGTTTTCTTTTTCCAGTTGGCGTAAGCGCTCAAGGTGTGCGTCACGCGCTTGCTTGCGTAGCGGTAGACTGTTCTCTACGTCTTGCGAATAGATGAGATACCACATCGTCATTGTCCTTGATAGATGTTAATAACCACTAGGATACAGAGTCCAGATTTCTGAGTACAGTGTATTAGTGAGTGTATTGGGGGGACAGGCACTTAAGCATCTAAAGTGTCTGTCCCCCCAACACCCCCAACAAGCTAGAATCAAGCCTGAATATCCCTTTACCTTCCTGTTACTGGAAGGCTTATTCTTCTGGGAAAACGGTCAGGAGATAATATGGGATGTTGTAATCAACCCCCGGAAGGTGGAGCTAAAGGGCTAAAGCCGCTCTTAAAAGCGGTGGGTGTGTTGTTTGTATTGATAATGGTACTGGCTTATTGGATTGGATGAGGCATTAGCGAGTTTATTTCGTGTTTACGCTATTGAGATGCACTCAACGACAAGCCTTACTCACTTGGGATCATGACGCCGGTCATGCGCTTTAGGCCAAGTGTTGGCAAGGCCGCTTGGATACTCGATAGTGAACCCACGACGTTTCCGTCTCCCAAATGAGAGCATGTACTTAACCAGGTTTCACGCGAGATGTTCAGTTGAGTGAGCAGATGTGGTCTCGGGAGTGAATTGGCGTTCTGACTCTGATCGCACGTCCATTCTACCAGAGCTAAATAATCCATAAGGCGAAAAGGGATACCGTCGGGCATCGACTTTCTCGGGTTCCCGGCGAAGGGGAATAAGCCGGCTGGCGTCGCTTTATTTTGCTTGAGTGATTCAACGCGCTTTTTAATCGATGTGTAATTGGCATGTTCAGGCCGTTTGCTAATGCCTGCGCGCACTGGATTCAAATCGACATAGGCCATGGCCGCAGCGAGTGCTTTTTCATCTAATAAGGCTTGGCTTTTAAAGCGTCCCTCCCAAAAATGCCCTGAACATTGATCCTCTCGGTTCGCTTGCGTCGAAATATATTGATTAAGCAGCTTCATAAACCAGCTGACAGACATCAAACGTTCGCGCCAGTTCTCAATGATGCGAAAACACGCTTTTCGCTCTGAGTGAGAGAGCGATTCACCCTGATGAAAACGCTGGATAAGCGCAGGCGCTTGATGAAAGGCTAGCCAGCGTTCAATAACCTCGATGTTGGTCAAAGACTGAGCCGCGTTTGCGTTGATATGTAAAACAACGTGATAGTGATTGCTCATAATAGCATAAGCACAAATATCGATACAGAACACTTTGGCTAATGCGAGTAAACGCGTTTCTATCCATGCGCGACGATGCTCATAGCTTTTTTGCGACTGAGCATCATAGCCGCACAAATACGAGCGGCGTACACAACGTGATACGCAATGATAATAGGGTGTGGCGGCCAAATTTATTTGCGATGCGCGAGCTTTGGTCATCGTCTCTCTCCCTTGGCTCCGGATAGAGGTAAATCGTACTGTATAAATAAACAGTCTTCATTGTTTCTGAATTGGATTTTCGTGACAGTGCAAGAAATGGTGTAACTACGAGAGTTGTTACTTGCTAAATGTGTCTGTCCTAGGAGTAATTCTCTCGAATACTAAGTAGGGCGTCGTGGCATAACAAGGACAGTCACTACAAGGTGACTGTCCTGTTAGGTTTATAAAGTGCCTGTCCCCACAAGAAGAAGCTAGGCAGGGGCGCCGCTGTGAAAGCGGAATTGGCTGTCGGGCGCTTGGATCAACTCAGCTTCGCGCTCGCCGATGGTTTGGATGCGGTCGCGAATGTCCTCGCCGGCGATGGTTTCTGCAAGGGTGAGGTAATCTTGATAATGGCGTGCTTCCGAGCGCAGTAGCGAGATGTAGAACTTTTGCAGTTCATCATCGAGGTACGGGGCGACTTTAGCAAAGCGCTCGCAGGAGCGTGCCTCAATGTAGGCGCCAATAATCAGCTTGTCGACCAAGGTAGCCGGCTCGTGAGTGCGTGCCGCGCGCATTAATCCTTTGGCGTAGCGACCTGCTTCTAACGGTTGATAAGGAATGCCGCGTGCGTCCATGATTTCAATCACTTGCTCAAAATGATGAAACTCTTCTTTGATTAAGCGGACCATTTTATCAATCAAGGCTTGGCCGTGGGCAAACCCCGCTTTAGGGGTTAAAGGCGCGCTGAGACCGTTTTTGCGCGCATGGAAGATCCCATCGCGAACGCCGCGATAGACAAAGTCCTCATAGGGTTTGGCCCATGCTAGCAGTTGCTCGCCACTCGCTGCGTCAACCGCATATTTACGGATCAACCACATCGCGGTTTGGCTGGCTTTTAATTCGCAGTTCGCGTGATCGCGCAAAAGAATCGATTGATTGTCAGGCTGAATGGCCGCGTCAATCCAACTATCGGGGGTTTGACAGTGCAGAAAACCATGAATAGGGATGAGTAGGGTATTAATTTCTTGGCGTAGCATGCCGGAAACACTCTCAGACTGACAACAATGGCTGGGCATTATAAACAGATGGGATGCGAGCGCAAAGAGCTGGCAGCGCAGGAGGCGCTGCCAGGTGGGCGAATTCGGCCTACTTGTTCGATGCCCAAGGGGAACGGTATTGAATACCGAACTTGTCTAAACGCGGTAACTGCGCTTTGAGTCTGGCCAGATAATCGAGCCAGTCACGGCGCTCACTGTGGCTCCAAGCCGCTTCTGCAATGGCGGTAAGTCTTGGAAATACCATGTAATCGAGCCTGTCCTGATTGGTGATCAGTTCACTCCAGAGTGCACATTGCACGCCTAGCATATGCTCACGGGCGGGATCGTCACTGGCAAGACTTGCCAGCGGCTCATATTGGTAGGCTTTTTCTAATGGCGTGACGCCCGCCCAGTCGAGGCCAGGCTCGGTGGCAGCATAATCTTGCACCATATCGAGATAGGTCGCCTGACCCGGGGTTAAAATCACATCAAACCCATGCTGCGCACAATGCAATGCGGCATCTTCGCTTTGCCATGAATAGATCACGGTGTTTTTGCTGACTTTATCGCCGTGCTGCACTTCTTCCCAGCCAACCATACGTTTGCCCAAGGCGCGAAGCTTTTGCTCAGCATAGGTCAGTATCTGTCCCTGTAGCGAAGCGGTCGTTTCTCCGTTCATGCGTCTGTCCCGATAAACTGGGCTATCCGTCCATACCCCGTCAGGGACTTCATCGGCACCAATATGAACCCATGAGGCGGGGAAAAGCTCGGCGACTTCACTTAATACCGTATCTAAAAATCGATACGTGCCATCGAGGGCTGGCGATAATACGTTATCGGTGTAGTGTTGTACGCTGCGGTAAGTAGAGCGGTCGTCGGCATCGTGTAGCCAATCAGGCAGTGCTTTGATGGCTGCGCGACAGTGACCGGGAATATCAATTTCTGGAATGACGGTAATACCGCGGGCTGCGGCGTATTCAATCACGTCACGTACGTCTTCTTGGCGATAATAACCTTCGTGACGTTCTGCAATATGACTGAATTGCGGGGCAAGGCGGGTATTGGGGCCGCGTTGACTCCCATAGCGCGTCAATTCAGGCAGGGCTTTAATCTCCAGTCGCCAGCCTTCATCGTCGGTTAAGTGCCAGTGAAAGGTATTGAACTTAAAATAGGCTAACTGGTTAATCAGTCGCTTTACCGTGTCCACCGAATGAAAATGGCGCGCGCAATCGAGCATCATCCCTCGGTAAGCAAAGCGTGGTGCATCGCTGATTTTTATTGCTGGTATTCGAAGTTGTCTTTCATGCTCTTGGCAAAGTTGTAACAGCGATGCGCAGCCGTGAATAAACCCGCGTTCAGCACAGGCTTGGATCACCACGCCTTGGTCGGTGACGGTGAGCTGATAGGCCTCATCACGGTGTGTGATATCTCGAAGTGCAGAGTCGGGTAAAGGCCGTAAGATAATGGCATGATCGCCAGTGACCGCATCTTGGTGGCGTGGGTCGAGTGCAATATCAGCTTGCGGATACATGCGAACCCATTCGTTGCTTAGCCACTGTGCGGCGGGAAGGGCCTGTGAATCCACCGCGATTAACGGTGTTGTGGGTGAAAGCGTAAAGTACCCTGGCTGGTGGCGCACCGATTTGGGCACCGGAATAATGGCGTGCTCGGCGGGATGAACATCTGGAATCGTTGATCGTGTGGTATGAGTGTGTGCCAAGTTAATGGGAGTGAGCATCACTGAATATTGCTCGCCATTGGCATAGAGCAGTGCATCTTTAAAGCCCGCACAAAGGAACCGCAATGGCGGCGTGTGGGCATCAAACTCGATGTATAAGCTCTGATTGGCATCGAGAGTTTGATGCGCCGGTGTAATGACGCAATAGCTGCCAACTTGCTCAATACTGCCTTGTGACAGGGTATTGGGGTTGATGAAGCGATCAAACAGTACCGCAATGGACAGCGCTTCCAACGAACGGTCGGTGAGGTTATGCAAGGTTAACCCCATTCGGCTGCGCGGCGGGGTATCATTGGGATACTCGTTGATCACACTAAGATCGAGGCGGTAAGTCATCACGCGTTCTCCTTGTTCGAGTGGCCGTTGCCAATCAGTGTTTGCGCACTGATGGCGAGCATAAACCAGCTTGCATGTGGCAACCACTGCTCGCCCCATCGCCAGTTTTGCGCCATATCATCGCAATATGGCGCGGGGTTGAATGCAATCTGTGTTTCATCCTCCATTCCTGAAGTAATGCCATTGCAGATCCCCCCTTTGGCATTAAAAAAGCCCAAGTACGGTAGGTAATCTGGGTTGTTGTGGCCATGTCCATCGAGCATACAGATATCAAATGGGTTTAAACCGAGGATCCAATTAAGCGCCCGTTGGCTAAAGGTGTGGAGGGCAGTATTTACTGCATCGTCATGAATATGGCGCGTGGCATGACATGCAAAGGTCGCCAGTGATCCCAAGCGTGCATTCTCGCCTTGCCACCAATAGCCGGTTTCATTGTGGTGAGGAATAAAATGACGCACCTGTTTGACGCCATCGACGGGTTTGACGTACTGACGCGGATACGCGAATGGATTATCGGCGGTTTGTGTTAGGTTGAGCTCAAACTGGCAGGCGCGTTCCAGTGCTGTTTGTGCGATAGCCTGATGGCTGGGGTCGGTTTCTACATCGAGGTAGCGAACTAATACCAACCCGGGTAGACCCGCATCGGCGGCATGGTAAAACGGGCGGCTCCCATCAGCATTTGCTGACCAATAATACTGGCAAGTTTCATAACTGCGTTGCCGTGCGACCAGCTTTTGCATCCAGCCTCGAGCCTCGCTCAAGAAGGGACAGTCACCGTTCGCACTAATGTGTCTGTCCCCGGTAGATTGCTCCTCGGTAGATTGTCGAGTGGCGTGATGTAACTCGCATGCGGCGAGAAGGGCGCAGGTTTCGTCAATAATGTTGGGCTCACCGTCATCAAGGTAATGGTGGTTATTTTCAACCAAATGCCAGTAGCCGCGAATGGCAGCGTCTAAATAGCGTGCTTGTTGATCAGACTCGGCGTAAAGCCGGGCTCGGCTTGCGGCGGCAAGGGCCGCAATCGCCATGCCGCCGCCTTGACGAAAACCGGCTTGGTAAGCCTCACTCATCACCCCATCTTGCGTCGCGTAAGCGCAAAGGGTGCGGCGCTCTGGGTCTTTCGACCATTGATCAAACACCGTCATATAAAAAAAGCCACTGGGGTGTTGCATACRGAGAAGAAAATCGGCGCCGTGTTTCGCTTCATCGGCTAATCGCGTACGCATAAACGCGGGCAGCGTGTCCGAGCTAAACTGGCTGGCAAGATCTGCCAGCCCCCAAGCCAACAGCGGGATTTGTTGCGGATTGAAGTAATTGGCATAGGAAAGGTGGCTCAGGTATTTGCTCACATCGCCAGAGGCATCGTACCAACCGCCGGACACATCCACGCGTTCATCAGAGCCAAATACCTTGGCGCGCTGATCCGCGTGTTCGTAAATACCGCTACACCGCTGCGATTTAAAGTAATGGAGCAGGTCGGAAAACGTGGTGTGAAACAGACAATTATCCCTTATCTCAAACGGATGGGAATATACCGGTGTGTCTGTTAACAGCACGAGTTGATAGCGTCCGCGATGTGCAAAGGCAGAAAAATCGAGGGTATAAGCTGTGCCCATCTGCCAGTTGTTTAACTGTGTTCCTTGGTGTAATTCAAACTGCGCCACCACGTTATCGAGTGATACTGTGTCTGTCCCACTAACAAAAGTGTCTGTCCCGGTACTTTTTTTTGCATCTTTTTCGGCATCGTTAAAGTGCCTGTCCCCAGAAGACTGCCCAGAAGAGAAGGCAATTTTATCGGCAGTGTTAAATGTGCCTGTCCCCCTAAGAGGAGGCAGGGAAATCAGTGCCACGGGCGTGTTGGTGAGGCGGTCGCTGTCACTGACGATCACCGCGTATTTGTCACCGTTTAACGAGTAGCCAATGTGATTGGTCAGCACTTGCATGATGGTATCCTTATTGGACTCTATTGCTCGTACAAATAGCAGCGCACATAGTGGTTGTCGGCGAGTTTGGTCACGCCGGGTAACTGCTCAGTGCATTTGGCTGTCGCATGTGGGCAGCGGCCAGCAAAAGGGCAGCCGACCGAATCCGGTGTCCATAGGGGGATCTCACCCTTGTTGCCCTTTAGTTTTTCATGAATAGACTTGCTCGGGTCGGGTACGGCCGAGACCAACAGCTGGGTATAAGGGTGTTGGGGATGGTGAATAATCTCTTCGGTGTCTCCCCATTCGACCATATGGCCGACGTACATCACCGCCAAGTCTTCGGCAATGTAGCGCGCGGTGGCGATATCATGGGTGATGTAGAGCAGCGACATTTGCTTCTCCACTTTCATCTCTTCCATGAGGTTAAGTACACCGGCACGAATCGACACATCCAGCATCGAGGTTGGCTCGTCGGCGAGTACCACTTCCGCGCCCACGGCGATGTTTCGCGCCAAGTTAATCCTCTGACGCTGGCCGCCCGACAGTTGGTGGGGAAATTTCTCCGCCGTTTCTTTGGCGGGCGTCAGGCCCACTTGTTCGAGCAGCTCGAACACTCGCTCTTTCAGTTGTGCTTTGTCGCGCTTGGCGACTTTTTTGTGGATCAATAATGGGCGCGCAATATGGTGAAACACATTGTGCGTGGGGTTGAGCGAGCCAAAAGGGTCTTGCCAGACCATTTGCAGGCCTTCGCGATAGCGCATCAGCTCATCACGTTTTTTAATGGTGGTGATATCGCGGCCGCGATATTCAATGCAGCCATCGGTCGGGGCATACATTTTGGCAATCATTTTCGCGGTGGTTGATTTGCCCGAGCCCGATTCCCCTACCACGGCAAGTCCACGGCCTTTATACATTTTGAACGAGACATCATTGATCGCTCGCATCATGGGTTGTTTAAGGGCATGGCTGTTAATAGGGAAATCTTTCACCACGTTTTTCCCTTCAACCAGCAGTTCTCCAAAACCTGTACTCATCACTGACTTCCTCACATTGGCGCGTTATTAGAGTTTTTGTTGGGCGATAGGCTCACCGTATAGATGGCAGTTGGAATACCGGCCCGATTCGATTTGGCGCAACGTCGTTTGGGTGGTGCGACAGCGCTCATGCACCTGAGCACAGCGCGCTTGAAAGCGGCATCCTGTCGGGATTTCGAGCAAGTTGAGCGGATTGCCCGGGATCCCCGTGAGCTGGCGTTTAGGTCCGGTAAGTGAGGGGAATGAGCTGCCCAGCCCTTCGGTGTAGGGGTGATAGGGATTGTTGAGCACCTGTTTGGATGGCGCGACCTCAATCAGCTCACCGGAATACATGATCCCAATCCGATCGGAAAACTCGACCATGAGCGATAAATCATGGGTGATAAACAGAATCGAAAAGCCAAACTCTTCTTTTAACGCGTAGATTTTTTGCAAGATCTCACGCTGCACCACCACATCTAATGCCGTGGTGGGCTCATCCATGATGATCATTTTCGGGTTGAGGGCCAGTGCAATGGCAATGACCAAGCGTTGACGCATCCCGCCCGAAAACTGATGCGGATAATCGGTCAGACGGCTGGGATGAATATCGACAATTTCTAGCAAGCCTTGAGCCCGCTTCACCGCCTGTTTGCGGGTCAGGTTGGTGTGGCGCATCAGCACATCGCAAAACTGCTCTTCGAGCGTCAGCACTGGGTTGAGGGCATTCATGGCGCTTTGAAACACCATCGACATCTCGCGCCAGCGAAAGTCGCGCATCCGAGCGTCGCTGTAATCGAGGATATTCTCGCCGTTAAAGATGACTTCGCCGCCGGTGATAAAGGCAGGTGGCTTATGCAGGCGCATCAGCGAAAAGGCAACGGTGGATTTACCGCACCCCGATTCGCCAGCCAGGCCGAATACTTCACCGGGGGCAATGTCAAAACTGACGTGATCGCAGGCTCGGACATCACCGGCATCGGTAATGTAGTCGACGCACAGGTCACGGATTGAGATAAGTGGGGTGCGACTCATGATTTATCTCCACTGATCAGCATGTGTTCGGCAACGGGATTCTCGTCGCGGGCTTTCTTTTCTTGTTGGCTGAGTTTTTTCCAGCGCTTCATCCCTTTTTGCGCACGTAATTGCGGGTTGGCAATTTCATCCACCGCGAAGTTGAGTAACGCAAGCCCCGTCACCAGTAAGGTCAGCGCAATACAAGGCGCGAGCAGCTCCCACCACGCGCCAATCAGCATGGATGAGGAGGTTTGTACGTTATAGAGCATGATCCCCCAGCTGATGGTGTTGGGATCGCCAAGGCCCAAGAAAGAGATAATCGACTCCATGGCAATGGCATACATCACCGAGCCAATAAAGCTAGCACCAACAATGGGCACGAGGTTAGGCAAGATCTCGACAAAGGTGATACGAAAGCGCGATTCACCCAGCACTTCGGCGGCTTTCACGAACTCTTTTTCGCGCAGGGCAAGGGTTTGTGAGCGAACCACTCGTGCCCCCCAAGCCCAGGAGGTACAGCCAATAATGATGGCGATCGTCAGCGGTCCGGCTTCGCCGATAAACGCGGCGAGCACGAACAAGAGCGGGTATTGCGGGATCACCAACATAATGTTCATTGCGGCGGTGAGTACATCGTCAACCCAACCGCCTAAATAGCCAGCGGTAATGCCGATTAAAGTGGCGAGCACACACACGGTGATGCCAGCCCCAAAACCCACCGCTAACGAAACACGGGCGCCATGCACTAACTGCGACCAGACATCACGGCCCATACGGGTGGTGCCAAGGACATGGTCGGCCTTTTTCGACATCAGTAGGGTGCGACGATCATCCGCTAAGTGTGTAGCGACCCAGCCGTCTGGGTTGGCTTGCGCCGCTTTGACGATAAAGCTTGGGTATTCATGCGGATTGCCGGTACGTTTATCCGGCGCATGCTGGGTCAACAACGGCGCTAAGACCGCCATCAAAATAAACAAGCCAACGATGATCGAACCGGCGCGGGCAATCTTATTGCGCACGATAAGCGTGAGGAGATCTTTCATATTATTTGCCTCCTTTGCGCAGGCGTGGGTCAAGGACCACGTACAGCATGTCAGCAATTAAGTTAAACGAGAGCATAAACAAGGTCATAATGAGTAGCTGGCCTTGTAGGACTTGATAGTCGCGCGCGTTGATCGCATTCAAAAGCACCGAGCCAAGACCGGGGTAGTTAAAAATGATTTCCACAATCAGTTGGCCCCCGATGGCAATACCCAGCGACATCGATAGCGCGGTGACACTGGGCAAGAGCGCGTTCCGCGCCGCATAGTTAAACACCACGCGGTTTTCGCTTAACCCTTTGCCGCGAGCCATGGTGATGTAGTCTTCCGCAAGCAGGTTAATCATGTTGTTACGCATGTTGACCAAAAAGCCGCCGACTTGAATGATGGAGGCACAAAAAAGCGGGAGTACAGCGTGATAGGCCACATCTTTAATAAAGGTCCAACTGGTCCAGTCTGGGGTCACGCCTGGCGTGTAGGCGTATCCGGTTGGAAACCACTTCAACCCAATGGCGAAAATAAACAGCGCCAGCATCGCGATAACCACTTGMGGYACYGCTTGGATAATCAGCATGCCTGGGGTGATCAYRGCATCGTATTTCCCGCCGCGYTTCCARGCGGCAAAAATGCCCAAAATCGARCCYAGYGARAAMGASAGCAGCACSGCACTGCCGGCGAGAAASAGCGACCAGCCAAASGCTTTGCCGAGGAGCTCGTTAACCGACAACGGATAAAATTGGATGGAGGTGCCTAAATCCCAGCTCAGCACGTTTTTCATGTAGGTGAAATACTGCGTATAGAGGGGGCCATCGACAAAGCCCAGCAGTTGTTTCATTGCCTCAATCCGCTCTGGAGTGACCTGCACCGAGGCATTGGCAAACATCATGGTGACCGGATCACCGGGCATGGCACGAGGAATAATAAAATTGAGTGTTGCTGCCACTAAAAGGGCAATCATGTAAAAAGTTAGCCGTCGGAAAAAATAACCCATAACCCACACCTTACACAGCGAAGTGGTGATGTTCTTGGTGTGAACACCGTGGAAAAGCGGGCGCGCAAGGCGCCCGATAGTGGTTACTGGACGGGCTTAAGGTCCAGCACGTGAAGAAGACGTTCAGGAATGTTGGCCCAGATAGAGGGGCGGCCTTTCGGATTGTCTTCGTTCCACCAACCGGTGAAGCGGGTTGTGTTGTATTGATACATTTGTGCACCAGAAAGCACCGGAATGGTGACCTGATCCTTGGCGATAATCGCTTGGATTTGGTGGGCAATTTCCAGTTGCTCGGCTTTATCCGCGGTTTTGTAGAAGCTGTCTAACAGCTTGTCGAGCTCAGCATTTTGGTAATAATGCATCGCGAACCGCGGCATGCCATCCCCTTTCTGTAGGTTGGAGTTATACGCGCTATTCCAATAGGTGTAAGGGTCCGCACCGTGGAAGTAGTTGGTGTAGGCGACGTCGTAGTCGGCTTCAAGCATCGCTTGGTTATACACCGAGAAATCAGGCGTACGTGCCTTGGCTTTGATGCCGGCCTCGGCAAGTTGCTCAACCGCAAGCTGAACGGTGTTGTTGAAGTCGGTCCAGCCATTAGGAGATTGGATTTCGAGCTCAAACGATTTGCCTGACGGCGTTTCCACAAAGCCATCACCGTCTTGATCTTTAAAGCCGGCTTTCGCAAGCAGTGCTTTGGCGCCGTCTAGATCATACGTATTGTATTGGCGATATTTCTCATGCACCGCTTCGTCGGACCATGACTCAAAGGCATAACCTAAGCCAGACGCGAAGTCGTTCACTGTACCACCGCCATAAAACGCGATATCAATGATGGTTTGACGGTCTAGCGCCATCGAAAATGCACGACGGAAGTCGACATTGGTCAGCGCTTCACGCTTGGCAGGATCAGGGTCATTAAAATTGACCATAAAGGCTTGGGTGCCAGCGGCAGGATACCAATAGTGATGGTTTGGATTGGCCGCGGCATAGGTGCGATCAATGTCAGGAATAAACGAGGAGGTCCAGTCCATTTCGCCACTGATCACTTTACTTAAGAACTGGTCGTTATTGGCGATTTGCGGCACGCGCAGACAGTCGACATCAAGGTTGTCGTTATCCCAATAATACGGGTTACGACATTGGATATAGAGCTGAGAGGTGAAGGTATCGATAGTGGTGAAGGGGCCAGAGCCTACCGGGTTTTCATTGGTGTAAGATGCTGGGTCTTCGATGTTTTTCCAAACGTGCTCGGGCACCACTGGCACTTTGACGATCTCGTACGGTACGTTGGAATTGGCCTCGGTGAGTTCAAAGCGGACGGTATAGTCGTCGACTTTTTTCACATCATCAATCCATTTATTAATCCCAGATTGGTCGAGCTCAGGATGGTTTTTAACCAAATCAAATGAATACACCACATCGTCGGCAGTGTAGGCTTCGCCGTCTGACCATTTCACCCCTTTGCGTAGGGTAAAGGTGACACTTTTCAGGTCATCCGCCATTTCATAGCCGCTCGCGATACGAAAGACAGGCTGGTTGCCTTTCATTTCGTTAAATACCACTAAGGGCTCATAAACAAAATCAGTCGTGGTGTGCAGGTAGGTGGCGCCAAGGAAAGGGTTGAAGTTACGGACAAAGGTATTGAATTCTTTCGGGTGGATAGTGAGCTCACTGCGCTCGGCGGCACTGACGCCAGCACTTGCGCTCAGCGCACCAATAATTGCAGAGGCAAGTAGGGTCTTGCTGGCAAATCTAATGTTACTCGAAAACATAGCCATTCCTTACTGTTGCTTTCAGTTCACGTGATGGATAGTGAGCTCGTTGCTTACAACCTTCGCGAGCTCAAGCTTGCCGATGCACCGGCATCTAGTTGTCTGTTGTCTGGTCATCGTATACATCAGCAATCGATAACACAGCGGCCGGTGAACCTCTTCAAATAAGCATGCCGATAGAACGCCTCGCAACGTCATTAATCGTTAAAATCGTAAAAAACCACTTTCATGACGTTAAAACCGTTAAAATCGATCGGGATAAATTGAAGATGTATTCTGACTCGCTTTCTCTTCTGAGATAAAAACCAGAAACGGAACTAGATTATACCAATAAATATCAATGACTTATTTGTTACCCTCTCAAGGGCGACACATGTCACATGTTTCTTTGAGCTTATTTTTAATCAAGAATTTAATCTTGCCGTTTTGTTGTGACACCCCCCACAATCTTGGTTTTTAGCTCCAACTATCGCTCAGGCTTGGACTGATATCGGCATCAAAGCCCCCGTTTATTTGCGTGAATTATTATCGCGTAGGTTGGTGGATCCTTGTTGGGACAGGCACTTTAGATTTATGGGGACAGACACTTTTGTTGCTTTTGTTGGAGTGCTTAATGGGACAGGCACTTTAAATGTATAGAGTCTGAATATTTAAAGTGTCTGTCCTGATTAATTGCTTATTGGGTAAGGAAAGAGAAAAGTGCCTGTCCTCAATAGGAGAGGCACGTTGGGGGGAAGGTGGTACGGGGTGTGTTAGTCTTCGAGCAGCAGCTGACGCAGCTGTCGGTAGTAGGTTTCTAACTGGGTACGATCGGTATTGTGTTTGTCACAGTGGTCAAGAATATAGCGAATAGAGCTGAGTACTGTGCGCCACCTTGGTGTTTTGGGTAAAGTTTCCAGCAATAAGTACTTATCCAGTGTGCGGGTTTGTAGGCTACTGCGGTCGAGGTAGACCCGCCACAGCCCGCTTTGTTCGGCAAAATCGAACTTACTTTTACCCGTCGTTTTTTCCCAGTATTCGAGTCCAGCCACCATCGCATCGACAATGAGTTGTCGGCGCGCTTGCGCTTTATCCTCTTGCTGGCTCTGGGCTTGGCTCACTAAGGCTTCAAACTCACCGCCCATGGCTTTTAGTTTATCCAGTTGGCGCGCATCACCGCGGAATGCATAGCCAGACAAAGCCTCAATCGCACTTTCTAAACTTTGGATCCGCGCCAGCGAGACGGGCGTATCAGTGTTCATCACATATAAGGTGGTTATCTCAGAAGCCGCCGGGAAACGCAAAATCATGCCCTCTAGATCACGATGCTGGTCGCCGATATAAACAGTCAACTTACCTTGATAGCGTTCGAGCTGTTGACTCTCATCCGGCTCGTGGATCAGGGCATGACTATGCATACGCTTGAGATTGGCATCTTGCTGTTGAAATAACGCAGCGGCAGATGCATTGGCAAACCGGATTTGACCATCGCTGCCTACCCCGATGATCGCTTCAGGGGCGAGGGATAATTGTGAAATCAGCCATGACTGGGTTTCGAGCAGACTCGCCTGTCGCTCTGCACTTTGCGCTAATGCGGCTTCCAATTGCTGATTTTCTTGCTGACGTCGCTCGGCATCACAGGCGGCAAGGTGCGTGGCAATACGTGCGGCAAGTTCTTGCTTATTGAACGGTTTACTCAAATAGTCATTAGCACCCACGTTAAAACCATGAATGCGATCATCAGGTTGATTAAGGGCAGTGAGCATGATGATGGGAAGCGCCCCATGATGATACTGCTGGCGTAATCGCTCACAGACTTCAAAGCCACTTATCCCGGGCATGAGTATATCGAGCAATACCAGCGCAGGACGTTCTTTTTCGACCTGTTGTAGCGCCGTTTCGCCATCGCTAGCGGTAATAACCTGATAACCCTCCATTTGCAAAAAGCTGGTTAATACTTGTTGATTGGTGGGTTCGTCATCAACCACCAAGATCAGTAAGCCATCATCGCAAGTGGCGGTGGTTGCGTTCGTCTTATTCTCGACGTCCTGTGGGGTAAAGGGTTGCCAGAGAGGAGAAGGCTGTTCGTCATTGGGTAAATGAACAACCGGTTCGTCAGGCGCTTCGATCGCGGGTAGGGTAAAACTAAATGTGGTACCGATTTGTGGCTGACTGCTTACATAAAGCTGACCGCCCATAAGCTCAATCAGCTGACGTGTGATCGACAAGCCCAGCCCAGCACCATGCTGATAGTGGTAGTGATCGCTGACCGCTTGAGTGAGTGGCTCAAAGATCACGTTCAGTTGCTCGGGCGGGATCCCTTGCCCGGTATCGACTAACTGAATACGAACCCTGTCATCAATTTTTTCCGCACTCAACACTATCTTACCGGCATCAGTAAACTTCACTGCATTACCAATCAGGTTATACATTACTTGCTCAAGGCGCTGGGTATCGGCACAGACCCACAAAGAGGACGAGGGGAGCTGATTGATGATACGGATTGGCTTATCTTTTTTGAGATGTTCAGCCAAAGAAAGGACAAGACGCGCTAGGCTGGTAATATCGACCGCCTCGTTTTCAAGCGAGAGCTGACCATAACGCATTTTATGATAATCGAGCAGATCATCGACTAATTTCGCCAACCGTTGGCCGCTGTTAACAATGATCGAAAGTTGATACTGATGATCACGACTAATTGGACCATTCGCACCAGCAATCAAGGCGTCGGCAATCCCAATCATGCCATGCAAAGGCGTGCGCAACTCATGCGAAGTGGTAGCCAGAAACTCGTCTTTGAGCTTGTTAGCCAACTGCAACTCTTGGTTTTGCTCTTGAATCGTCGCCAAGCTTTGCTCAAGTGTTTGATTTTGCTGGTTGATAAGCTGAAGCTTCTCACGGATAGCGCGCCGCATACGAGAAAAGCTGACCGCCAACCGCCCGATTTCATCATGCCGACGCGTGTGATGAATTTTTGTATCTAGATCGCCCGCACTCACTTTCTCTGCGGCCCATGTCAGCTGCAACAAAGGGCGAGTAATAAAGTTCGACATACTGTTCGATGCAGCCACCACGGCAAAGCCAGCCAACAGCATCGCAACAATAAACAGCTGTTCGAGTTGGCGAACTCTCGCAAACGCAATGTCGATTGGCACTTCGGCGACAAGCGCCCAATGCAAGCCATGGGTTGAGATAGGCGCAAAGGCCGCCAGCATGGTGTCGCCGGACGCATTGTCATAGCGTTCAACCCCTGTGTGATTATCCAGTGCCTTTTCAATCACTGCCAGACTGTTGGCAATCGTCTCTGGGGTCGATGAATGGCCGCGCACTTGCAGATCGTCTCCGACTAACAAGGTTTGAATGTCGGATGAAGAGGAAGGGGTCATTAACGCGGTCAGCGCGTGATTGGGAAGCCGAAACAAGGCATAACTGTGCAGGTAGCCTTGCTGAATAATGGGAGCGCCGAGCCATGCATAGGCGTTGCCATCCGGATCTTGGGCAAAGTCTGACATGACGACATTAGGGTGAGGATCGCGTTTACCTTTCACCTGCCCATCTTGGCGCTTTAGCGCGGCAAAGGTGTGACCCAGCTCGCTATCTTGGTAAGGGCCCGTCAATAAATTGGTCCCATAGTTCGAATGCTTTTTGACTGAATAGGTGACATTACCTTGTTTATCGACGAGTAGAAGATCGTCAAAGTCTGCGCGTGCCAATAGTGCTAAATAGGCGCGATGATAACGTTTGTGCAGTAAGCGGTAGCGTTCTACACCGGGATAATTCGGCGAGCCTTTGCTGACGGGTGTTTTTATCGCGTGACCTGAACCGGGATGGTAGCGAGTTTGTGCATACTGCCGGGCGGAATCAATATCAGGGCCTAGGCTGCGGAAGGCATTCACTAAGCCATAAAAGTGACCGCCACTGGCATAGGCGAGCTCTGATGCGACGAACCCTAACACTTCA
This sequence comes from Salinivibrio sp. IB574, assembly GCF_001996205.1. Taxonomy (NCBI): domain Bacteria; kingdom Pseudomonadati; phylum Pseudomonadota; class Gammaproteobacteria; order Vibrionales; family Vibrionaceae; genus Salinivibrio; species Salinivibrio sp. IB574. The sequence goes on from NZ_MUFN01000006.1 coordinate 40,984, forward strand.
GACTCTTTAGCATCAAAGTAATCACGCACTTGTTGTTGTTTGCTATCGCGTACAGAAAGTAAGTGTGCGGTGCTTTGCTCTTGCAAATCCTTGCTGTGAGCATTGAGAAAAAAAAGTGCCACGAGAATCAGAGGCAATAAGCTCAACAGGAGAAAAGCCAACATCAAGGTGTGATGAAGGCGCTTAAACGGGGGAGCGATAAACAGCTTTCTCATGATCAACAGCCTTGTCCTTAAAGCAGCTATTTAATGATTCTGTCTGCAACGCTAAACAGGCAGAAGGAATGCTACACAGTGACGTTACTTCCTTTTTTTGCTTTGACAAGCAAGTTGGTCGAGAAGCGTGTGGATCGGCGCATTTTTATCACTTTTCCCGATAGTTAGTGGTTTTGTTGAAAAAAAGCCCCAGCGCTGCTGGGGCTTTCTCATCACGTTTAAGCGTCAGTATCGATTCAATACTGAGGCTTGGTTGCCGGTGCTTGAGCGGCAGCTCGCGCTTCAGCACTACCAGCCGCTTTCGCGTTGGCATTGGGCACTTTAAAGGCGGCGATGCGCACTGGCGCATGATCAACCACTTGGTTTGGTGCAGGCGCTTTCATCATTGGTGATGTTGCGCGACGATAACGAATGGTTGATTGAGGCGCTGTGATAACAGCTTCACGCTCAATCACTTTCTCCGTCACCAAGGCCACATTTGGATCGTGCTCGGGTGTAGTCGCTGGTGCCGGTGATGCGGCTACCGATGGCGTGGCCTCAACCACAGGGGGTGTTGACATTGGCTCAACGGCTGGCTTCTTCTCTGGCGTTGGCGCTGCGGCGACACTCGATGTGCGCATCACAATCACTTTACCCATCGCCATTTCAGGACGTGCAACACCGCTTGCAATCACAGGTGCGGCTTGGCGTTTGTCTTGGCGACGACGGTCCTGTTTGACTTTGATAGGTTGCTCGGTCGACCAGACTTTACCCATCGCCATTTCTGGCGAGGCCATGCCGGTGGTGAGTGGCATCGGGCTTTTCACCATTGGACGGCGACGACGACGCTGGCCGCTTGCGCGCAGGTGACGAGGAGAACGACGATTACGGCGCTTCTCTTCACGTGCAGGCTTGTCTTGCTGACTTTGGCCGTTGTCTGTTTGTTGCTGTTTAGCTTGCTGCGCCACATCGGCACCGACTTGTTGGAGATCTTTCCCTTTTGCCGGTTCTTGTGGTTGTGCAGACGCGGTCATTGCATCGGGCTGGTCTTTGTTGACACGCACGCTGCGGTTTAGCTTACGGCGTTGGCGACGTTGTTTCACCTTCTCCGTTTTTTCTGCCTTGTTATCCGCGTTATTGTCCGCTTTCTCAGGCTGTTTCTTCGCCGTTTCTACCTTGTCAGCTTGGGCTGACTTTGGCTTCTCGTTACGGTTTTTCTTGCCTTTACGGTTATTGTCGCGACGCTCATCTTGCGATTTGTTACTACGGCGCGGCTTGTTGTTACGGTTGCGATCTTGCGCGTTGTCATCTTGCTCGTCTTTTTGCGGCGCGGCCTGATTTTGACGAGGTTTATTGCGTCCACTTTGATCGCGTTTGCTACGTTGTTGACGCGTCGATGAACCCGATTGGCGGTTGCTCGATTGCGTGCTCGCTTGACTTGGCGTTGCCTCAGACGTGTTGTCACTTGCAAACAGGCCAGACAAGAACTTACCTAACTTGGCCAACAGACTTGGCTGTTTAGGTGCTGTCTCAGTGGCGGGCTTCGCGGCTGGCGCTGGTGAGCTTGGCGCGGCAAATCCTTGTAACACAGGTTCTTCACGCTTTTTCGCCGGACGCGCTTGTTGTGGTTCTTCGCGCGTTTCCGCTTCTTTTAGCGACTCAAGCTGGCTTGGCAGATGGTACGACAAGCTTGCCATTTCTTCGCCGCCGCGGATGCGCACCACATCGAAGTGTGGGGTTTGCAGATCCGCGTTTGGCACCACAACCACTTTAACATTGTGGTACTTCTCAATATGTTGTACCGACCGACGCTTTTCGTTAAGCAGGTAAGAGGCGACAGGCACAGGGACAATACCCAGAACTTGCGCCGTGTTTTCCTTCATGGCTTCTTCTTCCATGAGACGCAGAATCGACAAAGAAAGCGATTCGTTGTCACGGATAACACCCGTTCCTTTACAGCGTGGACAAATATGATGGCTGGCTTCGGCGAGAGACGGGCTCAAGCGTTGGCGTGACATTTCCAGCAGACCAAAGCGTGAGATACGGCCAATTTGCACTCGTGCACGATCCATGCGAACCGAGTCACGTAGCTTATTTTCCACTTCACGTTGGTGGCGCACAGGCGTCATATCGATAAAATCGATAACCACCAAACCGCCCAAATCACGTAAGCGAAGCTGGCGAGCGATCTCTTCCGCGGCTTCTAAGTTGGTTTGTAGCGCTGTTTCTTCAATATCACTGCCTTTGGTGGCCCGTGCCGAGTTGATGTCGATAGACGTCAAGGCTTCGGTCGGGTCAATAACAATAGAGCCGCCTGACGGGAGACGTACTTCGCGTTGGAAGGCCGACTCAATCTGGCTTTCAATTTGGTAGTGGCTGAACAGCGGCACTTCGCCTTCATACAGTTTGATGCGGCTGACAAAGTCTGGGCGTATTAACTGGATGTGTTCTTGAGCGCGTTTGAAGACTTTTTCGCTGTCGATCAAGATCTCACCAATATCGCGACGTAAGTAGTCACGAATCGCACGTGCAATCACGTTACTTTCTTGATGGATCAGGAAAGGGGCAGGGTTGGATGATGCCGCTTCTTTGACTGCTTGCCAGTGGTTGAGTAGTACTTTCAAGTCCCACTCTAATTCTTCGGCCGATTTACCGACACCAGCGGTGCGCACAATCAGGCCCATACCTTGCGGTAGTTCAAGGCCTGACATGGCCTCTTTGAGCTGGTTACGTTCTTCGCCTTCGATACGACGCGAAATGCCACCGGCACGCGGGTTATTTGGCATCAAGACCAAATAGCTACCTGCTAAAGAGACAAAGGTCGTCAGTGCCGCGCCTTTGTTACCGCGTTCTTCTTTGTCCACTTGGACAATCACTTCCTGGCCTTCTTTCACCACATCTTTGATGTTAGGACGGCCTTGATAGGTATAACCGGAAGGGAAGTATTCGCGGGCGATTTCTTTTAGCGGGAGGAAACCGTGTCGTTCAGCGCCGTAATCAACAAATGCCGCTTCCAGGCTAGGTTCAATACGGGTGATACGTCCTTTGTAGATGTTAGCTTTTTTCGATTCATGGCCAGGGCTTTCGATATCAAGATCGTACAGCCGTGGCTCACCGGATTATGCAGTTGGCGTCCGCCGTGTTTAAACTCATGGCGGATATCTCTGACACTGGCAAACAGCCATCGTGTCAACACACTAACGGGTGCTTTTGGCTTACGTCTTACGCCGAGTGCTGCGTAAAGCACGAAAAGCATTCGAAATTATGGATATTTTAACAGGCAAGCCCGTTATGTCGCCGAAAAGTGATTCCCTTTTCTGACTAACGCCGCAACTATAGCAGCCAGACCAGAGTCCAGCAATCGGCTTTCGCTGCTTGTGTCGGGTTGGTAGAAAAAGCGGACGAATGTGCGCGTTTTTTGCACGATTATCTTTGCTGCCATGTATTCAGCGGTGTTGAGGGCAGGGTTTAGATAGGTGCATGTCCCGTCGCTTAGAGGTACAATCACTCGCTATGACAGAACAAAAATCAAAAGTGCGATTTATCGAAATTGACGATGACATCGCCGGCCAACGTATCGACAATTTTCTGCGAAATCAGCTGAAAAATGTCCCAAAAAGTATGATTTATCGCGTTCTTCGTAAAGGAGAGGTGCGAGTTAACAAAAAACGAATAAAACCAGAATATAAGCTTCAAGCGGGCGATCTGATCCGCGTGCCGCCTATTCGGCTTCCTGAGCGCGATGAGCAAGTGGCGCCAAGTACAAAGCTAGACAAAGTGGCAGAGTTAGAAAACTGCATTCTTTATGAAGATGACCATCTCTTGGTGTTGAACAAGCCATCGGGTACAGCGGTGCACGGCGGAAGTGGGCTACAATTCGGTGCGATCGAAGCCATGCGTGCGTTGCGCCCTAAAGCGCGTTTTTTAGAGTTGGTGCATCGTATTGACCGTGATACCTCTGGGATCTTGTTGATTGCGAAAAAACGCTCGGCATTGCGGCATCTTCAAGCACAATTTCGTGAAAAGACAGTGCGAAAAGATTACTACGCGCTCGTCATGGGGGAGTGGCCTGCGAAACAGCGTAAAGTTACGGCACCTCTATTAAAAAATGAAGTAAATAGCATTGTGCGTGTGAACCCCAATGGCAAGCCGTCGGAAACTCGCTTTAAAGTGATTGAGCGTTTTGCTGAGGCGACGCTGGTGCAGGCTAGCCCAGTGACGGGACGAACGCACCAGATTCGCGTACATGCACAGTACATGGGTCATCCACTCGCGTGGGATGACCGCTACGGTGATCCGCGCTTTGATGCGTATACCAAACAAGTCGGACTTAATCGACTCTTTCTACATGCGGCGAAAATTCGCTTTGTGCATCCGGGCCGTGAAGAGACCATGGATCTCGACGCGCCGATGGAAGCAAAGTTACAACGTGCGCTTGAGGGGTTGCGGAAGAAGACCGGCAAATAAGTGCAACCGGACGGTCCCTATCTGGCACTTTCCTTAAGTAGTGGAATAGCGAGGCAAGCATGAGTGAAAGCGGACAAGTGATAGCGCAAGACGTGACGGCGATGAGTGAGGGTGAGCAATCACTCTCGGTGCATCCGTTACTTAGACCCTATTCGCTGCTTATCTTTGATTGGGATGGCACCGTGATGGACTCTATCGGACGGATTGTCTCGAGCTTAGAGGCCGCTGCTGCGCTCACCGGCCATCTACCCACGCTTGCGCCGGAACAACTCAAACAAATGATCGGGTTGAGTTTAGAGAAGGGCTATTCGTTGTTGTATCCAGACGCGGATCCTAAATGGTATCCGCACTGGATTGCGCATTACCGTCAACAGTTTGTGCATGATAATCCAACCCCTTGCCAGCTTTATCCTGGGGTGAAGGCTACACTCAGAGCATTAAGGTCAAACGGATTCAAGCTCGCCGTGGCCACTGGAAAATCGCGTGCTGGGCTTGACCGTGCGTTAGCCGAAACAGGAACGGCTGACCTGTTTGATGTGACACGCTGTGCCGATGAAACAGCCTCTAAGCCTGATCCGCAGATGATCGAAGAAATATTGACACAAACAGGTGTCGGCGCAGCGCAGGCGTTAATGGTGGGTGATACACATCATGATATGCAACTGGCAGCGAATGCGATGGTCGACCGTCTTGGTGTGACATGGGGAGTGCACGATCAACACACCTTACAGGCTTACGCGCCGATTGCGGTGGTTGACTCACTAAATCGCCTCATTCTATGAGGCACCAGTAAAACGGCGATCTTTCAGGCACCGTACTCCAGCGCACAGTCTATGAAGGGCACTGGACCAAGCGTCAGGCTTTGCCCGGGGCATGGGATGGCGCCTTAGCCACTCATCTAGGCACGGCGCCGCTTTGTCTGCAGTGTTAAATAACTGAGACGTCTTCTTTCTCGAGCATTTCGCGCAGGCGGATCAGCGGCAGTCCAATTAAGGTGTTGGGGTCGCGGCCGTGCATAGCATTAAATAACGCAATGCCCAATCCTTCGCATTTGAAACTACCGGCGCAATCTAACGGCAATTCTTTATCGATATAACGTGTGATCTCGGCTTCGCTGAGATCGCGAAAGTCGACATGAAAGGGCTCGACATCGGATTGATGGTGGCCGGTTTTACTGTTAATGACTGCAATGCCGGTATAAAAAGTGACTTGCTTGCCACTGGCTCGCAGCAATTGCTCAATGGCCTTTTCACGTGTGCCGGGTTTTCCGAGCACCTCTTCATCAATCACACAGACTTGATCAGAGCCAATGATCAACGCGTCACCATACAAAGGCATACCGGCCATGGCTTTCTCTAATGCGAGACGTTCGACCAAGTCAGTCGGGCGCTCATTTTCTTGCCGGCTCTCATCAATGGCGGGTGAAAATGCGGTAAAGGGCAGAGCGAGTTTCTTAAAAACCGCTTGTCGATAAGGGGAGCTGGATGCCAACACGATTTTAGGTTGCATGACATGTCCTTTCATGTATGTGAGTCTTTATGCGCACAAAAAGCTTGGTTTATCTTCATGCTTCAGTCTAACCTGAAAGTCGTCAACGTGCGATGTGCATGATGCAGTATGGCCGGATCTCGGCTAGAACCAAGGCGTTGATGGTAAGATGGTGAGAGGAAAGCCTTCTCACTCTCGTGATTCATTGTGTCTTTTGCCAAGAAGACAACAAAGGGCCTGAGCACAGGCAACATTTTCTTTGACTCCAGCGCATTTGGAGGCTAATATTCGCGCCCTATGCAGAAGGTAAAGCTACCGCTGACGGTTGATCCATTCCGCAGTGCACAAAAGCGGCTTGACTACGATGGCATCGTAGATAAATCGCGTTTGGCGCGCCTCGGTGAGGCAGCCCAAAGCATTGATAGTGATGCTGAGGTCACGCTTTCTTTCGACATTGATGCCCAAGGGTTGAAAACCGTGTCTGGCCATGCGGCCGTCACAGTAAGTCTTGAGTGTCAGCGTTGTTGGGAATCGTTCTCCTATCGCTATGAAACTGAATTCGTTTATAGCCCGGTTTTCAATGAAGACCAGGTTGGCAACTTACCGGATGCTTATGAGCCGGCATTAGTCGACGAAAACGGTGAGATTGATCTGATTCAGCTCGTCGAAGACGAGTTGATTGTGGCCTTGCCACAGGTCGCCATGCACGAAGACACTGACTGCAAAGTGAGTGCTGACAACATGGTGTATGGGGAAATCCCACTTGCTGATGAGCGTCCAAATCCGTTTGCCGTACTAAAAAACTTAAAGCAAAGTAACGAGGAGTAGGGTCAATGGCCGTACAAAAGAACCGTAAAACCCGTTCTAAGCGTGGTATGCGTCGTTCACACGATGCACTGGGTACTCAAGCAGTATCAGTAGACAAATCTAGTGGTGAAACTCACCTGCGTCACAACGTGACTGCTGATGGTTTCTACCGTGGCCGCAAGGTTATCAACAAGTAAGGTTGAACCTTGACTGGGCTAACCATTGCACTTGATGCGATGGGCGGGGATTTCGGTCCCCAAGTGACAGTGCCTGCCTCCGTGCAGGCATTGTCTCGTTTTGCGGACCTAAATGTGATTTTAGTGGGCGACCAAGCACAAATTGTCGCACAGCTCACTCGATGCGACGCACAAAATCACTCCCGACTTTCCATCGTTCATGCCCCAGACGTGATCCCTAACGACATGCGCCCGTCAACGGCGTTACGCCGTAGCACTGGCACATCCATGCGTATCGCGATAGATAAAGTGGCGCATGGCGAGGCAGACGCTTGCGTCAGTGCCGGAAACACCGGCGCACTGATGGCACTTTCCAAACACCTTCTAAAATTGCTTCCCGGCGTTGACCGCCCCGCGCTGGTGACCGCCTTACCCGGCGCAAACCAACAACGTAAATGGTTGTTAGATCTTGGCGCGAATGTGTCTTGCGATGCAGATACGTTGTTTCAGTTTGCGGTCATGGGCGCGGTGTTGGCCCAAGCAGAGCTCGGGCGTATGCCACGTATTGGCTTATTAAATATCGGTGAAGAAGAGATTAAGGGAAACGACTTGGTAAAGCGATGTGCCGATATGTTGCAATCTTGCCAAGCAGTGAACTACACCGGCTATATAGAAGGGGATCAAATATACACGGGCCAAACTGATGTCATTGTTTGTGATGGCTTTGTCGGTAATGTCGCGCTTAAAACCAGTGAAGGCGTCGCCAGCTTGGTGATTAACCAAGTAAAAACACATCTCAATCAGCATCCCATCAAGCGCTGGATCGCGAAATGGCTATTTTCTGATCTTTTTAATCAACTAAAACAGCTGAAACCCGACCAGTACAACGGCGCAAGTTTGCTAGGATTGCGCGGCATCGTTGTCAAAAGCCACGGACGCGCTGATATCGCCGCTTACGAAAATGCTATTTGTGAAGCGGTGCACGAGGTCGAACGGCAGATACCAACCAAGATAAGTGACCGTTTAGAGGCAGTTCTTCTCGAGAGGCATTAGTAGTCTTCATGTATAGTAAGATTTTGGGCACAGGCAGCTACTTGCCTGAACAGGTTCGCACCAATGCTGACCTTGAACAGATGGTAGAAACCAGTGATGAGTGGATTGTCACTCGCACCGGTATTAAAGAACGTCGTATTGCTGCGCCAACAGATACGGTTGCCTCAATGGCTTATCAAGCTGCTGTGCAAGCAATTGACATGGCTGCCATCGATAAACATGACATCGACCTGATTATTGTGGCGACCACCAGTGGTGAACGCGCTTTCCCAGCGGCGGCCTGTGATGTGCAAGCCATGCTAGGCATTCAAGGCTGCCCGGCGTTTGATATTGCCGCAGCCTGCTCTGGCTTTGTGTATGCGCTGAGTGTCGCTGACCAATACGTTAAAAGTGGGCTGGCTAAAAATGCCTTAGTGGTAGGGTCTGATCGCCTTTCACACACCTGTGATCCTGATGATCGTTCAACCATCATCTTATTTGGTGATGGTGCTGGTGCCGTGGTGCTTTCTGCCGATGAAAATGATGGCATCTTGTCCACTCACCTCAAAGCCGACGGTAAATTTGGTGAGTTATTGAAACTTAAATACCCTGAGCGTGGTCAGTCCTTACCAGCCGATGAGGCTTGGCTGTATATGGCCGGCAATGAGGTATTTAAAGTCGCGGTAACCCAGTTGGCGAATATCGTGACCGAAACACTTGCCGCCAACCAACTCGAAAAATCAGACATTGATTGGTTGGTGCCGCATCAAGCTAATTACCGGATTATTAAAGCGACGGCGAAGAAGCTGTCAATGTCGATGGATCAAGTGGTGTTGACGTTAGACCGCCACGGTAATACGTCGGCAGCATCGGTACCGACCGCACTCGATGAAGCCGTACGGGATGGGCGTATTCAACGCGGACAAACCGTGTTACTCGAAGCCTTTGGCGGTGGTTTTGCGTGGGGTTCCGCGCTGGTCAGGTTTTAAAATTAATAGGAAAACAGCTATGTCTGCTACTGCGATTATTTTTCCCGGTCAAGGTTCACAAGCCGTAGGTATGCTGAGTGAATTGGCCGACCAATATGGCGTTGTGCAACAAACGTTTGCCGAGGCGTCAGAAGTCTTAGGGTATGATTTGTGGGCGCTTGTGCAACAAGGGCCAGAAGCGGATTTAAATGAAACGCATCGCACGCAGCCTGCGTTGCTGACCGCATCTGTGGCTATCTGGCGTGTATGGCAATCACAAGGTGGTGCAACACCGTCATTGCTTGCAGGCCATAGCTTGGGCGAGTACTCAGCCTTGGTTTGTGCAGGTGTATTGGACTTTAAAGAAGCCGTTAAGCTTGTCGAGTTGCGCGGTCAGTTGATGCAAGAAGCCGTTCCTGCAGGCGTAGGGGCGATGTCAGCGATTATTGGCTTGGATAACGATGCGATTGCGGCAGCCTGTGAGCAAGCAGCGCAGGACCAAGTTGTTTCACCCGTTAACTTCAACTCGCCTGGCCAAGTTGTGATTGCAGGTGATAAAGAAGCGGTTGAGCGTGCCAATGTACTGTGTAAAGAAGCAGGCGCTAAGCGTGCACTGCCATTGCCGGTGTCTGTTCCATCGCATTGTGCGTTGATGAAACCAGCTGCGGAGAAATTAGCGCAAGCACTTGAGCAGGTGAGCTTTAATACCCCTGAAATCCCAGTGATCAATAATGCGGATGTAGAAACACCGACTGATCCAGCGGCGATCAAAGACGCTTTGGTACGTCAGTTATACGGCCCTGTTCGCTGGACAGAAACTGTGGAGCGTATGGCTGCAGAAGGCGTTGAGCAGTTACTAGAGTTTGGTCCGGGCAAAGTGCTGACTGGGTTAACAAAACGCATCAATAAATCGCTAAGCAGTGCGGCGGTTAATGATAGCGCGAGCTTAGCGTCTGCCAACGCCTAAGCGTTGAGCTGGCAATAACATTCTGTGACTGCCGACCGAGGTCGGCAGAATCAACTAAAAGGGTAACCGAATGAAACTAGACGGAAAAGTAGCGCTAGTGACTGGCGCGAGTCGAGGCATCGGCCGTGCAACGGCAGAGTTACTTGCTGAGCGTGGTGCCACTGTGATTGGTACGGCAACCAGCGAAAACGGTGCAGCAGCGATTAGCGACTATCTCGGTGAAAAGGGTAAAGGGTTGGCGTTGAATGTCACCTCACCGGAGTCGGTCGCTGAGGTGCTCGACACAATTAAAAAAGAATTCGGCGATGTTGACATTCTGGTTAACAACGCAGGCATCACGCGTGATAACCTATTGATGCGTATGAAAGACGATGAGTGGCAGGACATTATGGACACCAACTTGACGTCGATTTTCCGTTTATCTAAAGCGGTATTACGTGCGATGATGAAAAAACGCTGTGGCCGTATTATTAATATTGGCTCAGTGGTTGGTGTAATGGGTAATGCGGGTCAAGCAAACTACGCTGCAGCGAAAGCGGGTGTGATAGGCTTTACCAAATCCATGGCACGAGAAGTGGCTGCACGTGGGATCACCGTTAACACAGTTGCACCTGGTTTTATCGAAACCGATATGACCAAAGCACTGAACGATGATCAGCGTTCAGCAACATTGGCACAAGTGCCAGCTGGTCGTTTGGGCGACCCTCGAGAAATTGCTGCAACTGTTGCATTCTTAGCCTCTGACGATGCTGCCTATATCACAGGCGAAACATTGCACGTCAACGGCGGTATGTACATGATTTGATCTCTAACGTTGCAATCTCGAATGACACACGTCAAACTCCGATTGATTTGTCCCCAAATCGTGGTTTGACCAGCGGTGGGGGTCTTGCAACTTCCACATTAATGAATAAACTACAGCACATATCGCATCTGCGAATCTTGTAAGGACTAGTATTAATATGAGCAACATCGAAGAACGCGTAAAGAAAATCATCGTTGAGCAACTGGGTGTAGACGAAGCAGAAGTGAAAAACGAAGCTTCTTTCGTAGACGACCTAGGCGCGGACTCTCTGGATACCGTAGAGCTAGTAATGGCTCTAGAAGAGGAATTCGATACAGAGATTCCAGATGAAGAAGCCGAAAAGATTACCACTGTTCAAGCGGCTATCGACTACGTAGTTAGCGCTTCTGAGTAATCCCTGATTCCCACCAGGCGGTCTCCTTGACCGCCTGTGTTCTTTTTAAGCTATTCTAATTTCCAAACTTATATTCTCCGGAGAACATCATCGTGTCTAAGCGTCGTGTTGTTGTGACTGGCATGGGTATGCTATCACCCGTGGGTAACTCAGTTGAGTCGTCATGGAAGGCCCTGCTGGCTGGCCAAAGCGGTATTTCGGCTATCGAGCACTTCGATACCACCAACTTTGCCACTAAGTTTGCCGGCATGGTAAAAGACTTCAACTGTGAAGATTACATGTCGAAGAAAGATGCACGCAAAATGGACTTGTTCATCCAATACGGCATTGCTGCCAGTGTTCAAGCCATTCAAGACTCCGGACTAGCTGTAGATGACAACAATGCACACCGTATTGGTGTGGCAATTGGTTCTGGCATCGGTGGTCTTGGTCTGATTGAACAAAACCATCGTGCATTGGTGGAAAAAGGCCCACGTAAAATCAGTCCTTTCTTTGTTCCTTCTACCATTGTGAACATGATCGCCGGTCATGTTTCTATCAACTATGGCATGCGTGGCCCGAATATCTCGATTTCAACGGCCTGTACCACAGGTCTTCACAATATTGGTCATGCTGCTCGTATGATTGCGTACGGTGATGCCGACGCAATGGTTGCCGGTGGCGCAGAAAAAGCCTCCACAGAGCTTGGTATTGGCGGTTTTGCGGCAGCGAAAGCACTGTCAACCCGCAATGACGATCCGCAAGCGGCGTCGCGTCCTTGGGATAAAGATCGCGATGGTTTCGTGCTCGGTGACGGCGCCGGTATTATGGTGCTGGAAGAGTACGAACACGCCAAAGCGCGTGGCGCGAAAATTTATTGTGAGCTGGTTGGCTTCGGCATGAGTGGTGATGCTTACCACATGACCTCACCGAGCGAAGACGGCTCTGGCGCTGCATTAGCGATGGAAGCGGCGATTCGTGATGCGGGTATTACGCCAGACCAAATCGGTTACGTGAATGCTCATGGTACATCGACGCCTGCGGGTGACGTGGCTGAAAGTAAAGCCGTTCGCCGCGCGATGGGTGACGCAGCAGACCGTGTTCTGGTATCTTCGACTAAGTCGATGACAGGACACCTTCTTGGTGCGGCCGGATCCGTTGAGTCGATTATCACTGCGATGTCATTGATTGATCAGGCGGTACCGCCAACGATTAACCTCGAAAATGCCGACGAAGGTTGCGATCTGGATTATGTTCCGCATGAAGCCCGTGACGTGAAAATGGATTACGCATTGTGTAACTCATTCGGCTTTGGTGGCACCAATGGTTCTCTGATCTTCAAGAAAATCTAATTGCACGCGTGTTGAGCGCAAAGTGATTAAAGATTTTGATATAGTAACGGTCCGATTTATCGGGCCGTTTTTATTTGTGGAGTGACGAGGCATCATGCAGTGGGTCAATGGACAACCGAGCGCAACAGTACCGATCACCGATCGGGGACTGCAATTTGGTGATGGTTGTTTTACCACGGGCCAGAGTGCTCAGGGTGTGCTGCAGCAGGCTGATGCCCACTTCGAACGATTGATGAAGACCTGCCAACAGCTCGCGATTGATGGTGTCGATTGGTTACGGCTACAGCAAACGGTCGCTCACGCTTGTGCGCAGTCAAACCAAGAGCAGGTGGTCAAAATCGTGATCACGCGTGGGCAAGGTGGACGCGGCTACAGCCCCGCAGGGTGCCAGCAGCCAACCGATATCGTGACCCTTCATGCTTTTCCTCAGCATTACTATCAATGGCAGCAGCACGGGATTTCGTTGGCGACCACCGAAAGACAGCTGGGTGCCTCCCCGTTGGTAGGCCTGAAACATCTGAATCGGTTGGAGCAAGTGTTACTCAAGCGCGAACTTGACCAACGCAATAAGCTATCTTCAGCCACTGTCGACGATCTGGTGGTATGCGATCTGTTTGGCAACCTTGTCGAGACCACAGCCTCAAATCTCTTTTGGCGTCAAGGCGCCGATGTGTATACGCCCGCGCTGCGCTATGCCGGCGTGGATGGGCTGATGCGTCAGCGCGTTATTGCGATGCTTGAGGAAATTCCTGGTTATCGCTGTCACTTAGTGCAACAAGGACCGGATGTGCTTGATCAAGCGGAGGAAGTCTTTATCACCAATACCCTAATGAAAGTGGTCCCTGTGAATCACATTGACCACATATCGTATTCTGATCATACGCTGGCAAGCGCATTACGGCAGAGGTTAAACGCGTGCTAAAAAAGCGAATATTCGGGCTGATCAGCCTATTTATGTGTCTGCTTGTCGCGCTGGCAGGCTGGACGCTTTGGCAGACAAAAGCCTATGTAGCGTCACCGTTAAATCTTGAGTCACCACAACTGGTGACGATTGCGAAAGGGGCGCATTATCATAAAGTTATCAATCAGTTTGAAGATAAAGGTTGGCTGACTGCGACAGTATGGGCCAAGGTAGCACCTCGGGTGTATCCTGAGCTGACGCGGATTCAAGCGGGTACCTTTCAAATTCAGCCGGGGCAAAGCTTAGCTGAGGTGTTCGCAACCTTACGTGAGGGGCAGCAATATCAAGATGCCATCACCTTTATTGAGGGAAGCACCTTCGCACAGTGGCGCTTACAAATGGCATCGGCACCGCATCTCGAGCAGACATTGACGGCGCTTGATGAAGCTGACATCGCCAAGCGGTTAGGGGCGGAGTACACCAAGCTTGAAGGCTTGTTACTCCCCGAAACCTATGCCTATGATGTGGGGGATACGGATTTGTCCTTGTTGCGTCGCGCATACCAAGCGATGCAAGCGTCGCTCGATAAGGCATGGCAAAATCGGGCCGATGACCTGCCGATCGACTCGCCGTATGAGCTGTTAATTTTGGCCTCCATTATCGAGAAAGAAACCGCGATCGATGCCGAGCGCACCAAGGTGGCTTCCGTCTTTGTCAATCGGCTGCGTCGGGGAATGCGTTTACAAACCGACCCGACGGTGATTTATGGCATGGGCGACAACTATGATGGCAATATTCGTAAGCGAGATTTACGCACCCCGACGCCTTACAATACCTATGTGATAAAAGGGCTACCGCCAACGCCGATCGCCATGCCGGGTATGGCATCACTGATGGCGGCGGCACAGCCTGCCACCACTCAATACTATTATTTTGTCGCGACAGGGAAAGGCGGCCATCAATTTTCTACCACGCTGGCCGAGCATAATCGAGCGGTGCGTGATTACCTAAAAGTGTTAAAGAGCCAATGAAGAACCATTTTATTGTTGTAGAAGGCCTCGAAGGGGCGGGTAAAAGCACGGCTATTGCAAAGGTGAAGCAGGTGCTACACCAACATGGCATCGATGACGTGATCACCACCCGTGAACCCGGTGGCACACCGCTGGCCGAGCAAATGCGTACCTTGGTTAAGCAAGGTCACCCGGATGAGCCTCTCACCGACAAAGCCGAGCTATTACTTTTGTATGCGGCGCGCGTACAGCTGGTGGAAAACGTCATAAAACCGGCTTTAGCGAACGGCCAGTGGGTGATTGGCGATCGCCATGATATGTCCTCGCAAGCCTATCAAGGTGGTGGCCGTGGCATGGATGCTGCGCTGATGCAAAGCCTTAAAGCCACGGTATTGGGGGATTTTGCGCCCTCGCTGACCTTGTATATGGATATTGAGCCTAGTCAGGGGCTCGCTCGTGCTCGCGGTCGTGGCGAACTGGATCGGATTGAAACCATGCAGCTCGACTTTTTTGAACGGACACGAGCACGTTATTTGGCACTTGCTAAGGCGGATCCGAGCGTGGTGACTGTCGATGCGGGACAGCCACTCGATWCGGTTTCTCGCAGCATTGAACAGGCCTTAACCCAATGGCTAACGACACAAAACACGCCATGAGTGACACAGTAACGCCATCTATCCCAGCACCGGAGGTGTTGCCTTGGTTTGCACCGATGTGGTCTCACTGGCAACACTTACTGACGCAACAACGTTTGCCGCATGCGCTATTGCTCGCGGCGCCAATCGGCAGTGGCCGTGGCGAGTTGGTAAGCGTGCTGGCAAAAACACGCTTATGCCAAACACAGACAGAGCAGCCTTGTGGGCACTGCCATAGCTGTCAGCTTTATGCAGCCGGCAATCACCCGGATGTACATTGGCTAAAGCCAGAAAAACCCGGCAAACAAATCAGCATTGATGCGGTGCGTCAATGCCAGCGTAAAGCGACTGAAACGTCTCAACTGGGTGGCGCACGATTCATTATTATCGAATCGGCAGAAATGCTCGGTGAAGCTGCCGCCAATGCATTACTCAAAACGCTTGAGGAGCCACCCTCATCCTGTCATTTTGTCTTGCTCAGTGATTCGCTAGACACCTTACTGGCGACAATCATCAGCCGTTGTAGCGTGTGGAAAGCGCCCCAGCCGGAGATGCAGGTGGCCAAGCAATGGGTCGAGCAAGCACTACAGCGAGATGTGCCTTATCATGCGGTGGCGCTATATCGTGGCGCACCATTGGCGGCAAAAGAATTTGTGGCCTCAGGGGGATTGGATCATCACCATGCGGTTGTGACTCAGCTAGCGGACTACTTGGTCACACGCTCGGGCCTATTTGACACGCTCGACCAGTTGGTTTCACACTATCCCGCTTCATTGGACTGGGCCAGCTACTTTTTGCTTGATGTGATGAAGTGGCGCCAAGGGGCGACCAACGCGCTCATTCATCACCATCACCAACCCGTGGTAGTAAAAGTGGCTGAGGCGCTAGAAACCCATCAATTACACAGTCAGCTGCGCGCGCTACATCATATGCAACGGCAACTGACCAAGCATTCAGGGCTAAACACGGAACTTGTGATTAGCCAGTGGTTATTAACGATTGGAGAATAACGTGTTAATAGACTCTCATTGCCATCTCGACAAACTGGATTATGACGCACTACACCAGAATGTCGCCGATGTATTAGATAAAGCGAAGGCAAGAGGTGTCGATTACTTTCTCTCGGTGGGGGTTACGCTGGATAGCTTCCCCGCGATGTTGGAGATGATTCGTCCTTACCCTGAAGTCTTTGCCTCGTGTGGTGTTCACCCACTCGATATTGAAAACGGGTTCGATTATGACCGTTTAAAGGCCCTTGCCGCGGATGATCGTGTGGTGGCCATTGGTGAGACAGGATTGGATTACCATTACCAACCTGAGTTAGCCGAACAGCAACAAGAGATTTTCCGCCAGCACGTGCGTTTAGCGGTAGAGCTAAATAAACCACTGATTATTCATACCCGCGCGGCACGTGAAGATACACTGACGATTTTACGTGAGGAAGGGGCTGAACGTGTGGGTGGCGTGCTACACTGTTTTACAGAGAGTTACGAGATGGCCGAAGCGGCTATTGAGCTAGGCTTTTATATTTCTATCTCAGGTATCGTAACCTTTAATAAGGCGACCGAGCTTAAAGAGGTGGTACGTCGTTTACCGCTAGAGCGCTTGTTGGTAGAAACTGACTCGCCTTATTTGGCGCCGGTGCCTTATCGCGGTAAGCAAAATCAGCCTGCTTATGTGCGGGAAGTTGCCGAGTATATCGCGCTGCTCAAAGGGGAAACGGTTGAGACGGTTTGTGATGTCACAAGCCGCAACTTTTTTGCGCTTTTTAGCGGCGCGAAAGCTAATTAATTCAAATAGCCCGGCAATAATGCCGGGCTTTTTCTTCTTTTGCCATTTCATTGGATATCGGGTGAGTAAAATAAAATCGTTTCACGCCGTATGATGCATGTAACCCACCTGACGACGTGCAGATACGGCTGTTATTTTTTGGTCAAAATCACGTCATATTGACGTCAAAGTGACCATGCCGACAATGTCGTTATCGATTTTTGATTTGAATCAATAATGCCATAAATGGTTGAAACTTAACAGTTAATAGGTGTTATTGCATCGCTATTACGCAATGTATTAATTCGTTACATAAAATTACTTTCCGCTTCGTTCTCACCGCACAGGTTGTACTTTTCCAATTTTTGCTTTTAAAAACAAAAAATACTTTTATATCAGTTTCTTATGGGTATTTTTGTTGATTTTGTCAGCATGTTTAATTGTGATCTATATTTACTTTTTAATCAGTAAAATCATCGTACGTAGGCAGGGTGATGATTCGCACCTTATAGTTTGGGTGAGTTCAATAATCACAAATCGCAATGACTCTCAGGCGTCCGACGTTTTCGGGCCACCTGTAGCGGGGGAGCCGAATGGTTAGCCACGAGAGCATGCATTGTTAACTTCCTTGTCAGGAGCAAGACTATGTCAAAAAACCTCTTTGCTAACCTGCAAAAAGTCGGTAAGGCGCTGATGCTACCAGTATCCGTGCTACCGGTAGCAGGTATATTGCTGGGTGTTGGTGCGGCCAACTTTAGCTGGATGCCAGATATTGTTTCTCATCTGATGGAACAAGCTGGTGGGTCTGTGTTCGGCCAAATGGCACTGCTTTTCGCTGTGGGTGTCGCGCTAGGCTTTACAAATAATGACGGTGTTTCCGGTCTGTCTGCGATTGTCGGTTACGGCATCATGGTGGCAACACTTAACGTGATGGCTCCTGTGATGGGCGCCGAAGAAATCAAGACGGGTGTACTCGGCGGTATTCTTGCCGGTGCTGTGGCTGCGTGGACGTTTAATCGCTTCTACACTATTCAGCTGCCTGACTACCTTGGCTTCTTTGCAGGCAAACGTTCGGTGCCAATTATCACCGGTTTCCTCTCTATCGCACTGGGTGTCATTCTTTCTGTTATCTGGCCACCAATCGGTGGTGCGATCGCTACCTTCTCTCACTGGGCCGCAGAGCAAAACCCTGTGACCGCATTTGGTATCTACGGTATCGTCGAGCGTGCATTGATCCCATTCGGTCTGCATCACATCTGGAACGTACCTTTCTTCTACGAAGCAGGTAGCTGTGTGAACAATGCAGGCGAGCAAGTGAATGGCATCATGACTTGCTTCTTGACCGCTAACGACGTGACTCGTGAAGCAGGCAACGGCTTCGGTCAGTTAGCCGGTGGTTACTTGTTCAAAATGTTTGGTCTACCAGCCGCTGCATTTGCGATTGCACACTCTGCAAAACCAGAAAACCGTGCCAAAATCATGGGTATCATGGCGTCAGCAGCACTGACTTCATTCCTAACGGGTATCACTGAACCTATCGAATTCTCGTTCTTGTTCATCGCACCTGTACTGTACGGTATTCACGCGGTGATGGCGGGCTTGGCTTATGTGTTGACCAACGCACTGGGCGTGGTACACGGCCATACTTTCTCTAACGGTTTCATCGACTTTATCGTACAAATGCCACGTGCTGAGAACGTGACCACATTGGTACTGCTTGGCCTGGGTTATGGTATTCTTTACTACATCGTATTCCGCGTGGTGATCCGTGCCCTTGACCTGAAAACGCCAGGTCGTGAAGACGAAACCACTGAAACCTCAACAGCGACTGGTTCTGAGCTAGCGGGTGACTTGGTTGCAGCCTTCGGTGGCAAAGACAACATCACAGGTCTGGACGCATGTATTACACGTCTACGTGTATCGGTGGCAGACACTGAAGTGGTTGACCAAGACAAGCTTAAGCAACTGGGTGCAGCGGGTGTTGTGGTTGTATCCGGTGGCGTACAAGCCATCTTCGGGACGAAATCAGACAACCTACGTACAGAAATGGATGATTGGATGCGTAGTCACTAACCAGTGACAACACCTTCCAAGAATATTAAGGAGAGCCGATGGCTCTCCTTTTTTTATGTGTATTTGCCCCGAGGAGAAAAGGTGAGGGGCGTTATGCGCCGAGGGAGAGAAAAAATAGCATTAGTACCGGAACCAACAGACTTAAAATAAAGCCGCTAACGATCGCAATCGGCACACAGCGAATCCCGCCAGTGCTTTGAATAATGGGCAAGGTAAAGTCCATCGCGGTTGCGCCACCATAGCCAATCGCCGTGAGTGGATAACGGCTAATAATCATGGGGATCAACATAATGGCTACCAGCTCGCGGGCAAGTTCGACAATAAATGAAGCGCCACCATAGACGGGACCGAGCCCATCCCCCATTAAGATCCCTGCCAATGAATACCATCCGAACCCGGATGCCATCGCAAGGCCGTGATGATAGGGCAGATCGAGTAACCATGCGGCCAATAAACCACCCGGCAGTGAGGTGATGACGATGAGCGCGGCGATCACCACGCCTTTTTTATTCAGCACAATTTGTTTAAGGGTCATGCCACTATTGCGTAATTGAATACCAATCAAAAACAGCAGAAGTAGCAGAATGATCTCGCTGGCGGTATCGACCCAAGATAAGTCCATTTCTACGATCAGGCCAACGGCGAGCCCCACGAAGACGGCGGCTATCAGTTTGCCAGATTCAGACATCATGGTACTTAGCTTTAGTTTGTGTTGATGGCCCTGCGTATCCGTCGGCCAGATTTTATCTAAAATCGGTAACGCGAGGAGGTTGGCTCCCCCAATACAGACAAAGAAGGTTGCCGCGTAGACACCAATAGTGGAAATGTTACTCCCTAGGTTGTCGAGAGCAGCTAAGCTCAGGCCCATCAGCAATAAAATCACGATCACCAGTCGGACGGTTAGCGTATTAACCCAATGAACATGCTGAGGCCGCTTAAGGGGTATGAGGTAGCCCACGATAAGGGGTAAAAAGATCAGTAACATCCCTGAGAACATCGATTTTGCTCACAATAAAGAAAGAGTCCATCGAGGTTATCAATCGGTTAATAGTCTGGTCAATAAAATCAGACAGCTGTGATATGGAATCACACCACAGCGTGATAGGCGTATTGATGTTAGATACTGCTCGCTTCGATGACAGCGTCAAGCTCACGGGTAAACTCCAACTCGTTCAAGTTAGACAGTTCATAAAGGGCTTCAGCCCCGGGCGCGGTGAGTTCAACGTCATGGTCGTCAATAGCGTCATCATGGTTACGGAACATGAGCAAGTGATTCGCCATGCGTGCAATATCTAAATAGGTAATGTCTGGGCGAGCCTGTGTGTATAGCTTGGTATTAATTGCCACTTCAATGTAATCACGCTCAAAGTGCCAGTTTTGAAGGATGAGTCGACTGCAATCGCCCGATAAGTTGAAGAATACTTGTTCGGCAATATCAAACTTAAGGTAGTGGCCTTCATCGAGAAAACGTTGGAATTCGCCAATGATGCTGTACAAACCAATATCAGCGAGTAGGCCAATGATTAAGGCTTTTTCTGGCTCAACCGACAAGGGCTCATCACAATAGCTATGGATTTTCTGAGTCACTAACGCCATAGCAGCCGCAAATTCACGGGATTTTTGCGCGCTTCGCTTCAAAATGTGATTGCACTGTGGGCCAAATTTGGCTTGGCTTTTTAATTGATAAATGGCTGCGGCGGTCACGATCCCTAGCACACGGTCGATTCCTAATCGGGAAACCGCGGTTTGGATATCTTTGCATTTGCCGGTGGCCCGCGGTGCAAATAAAGCGGAGTTTGCCGCCTTGAGTACCGCACCGCAGAGGCTAGGATCATCGATCAATAAGTTGGCAATGTCGCGCATCGTGGTATGAGGCTGTTTGCTGGCGCGCTGGATTGACAGAACGACATCCGGTAAAGGAGGAAGGGCAAGGCGATTGACACGGATGGTTTCAACGGCGCGTTTGTAAAACTCAGTTTCTATGCCGCGTAAGTATTTATCGCGATCGGGGGAGACCCAAAAGAATGACAGATGGTCCATAAGTCCTGATTCTATTTTTTACCGTCTTGTATGGTAATGCGGACGCACAGGAAAGAGAACCGCGAACACGTGGATTACTCGTTTTTTCCGTTCCTTTGTTGATACTTTGAACAACTTGGAGTGGGTGCTAGCGTTACTCGTCGTTTTCGAGCGGGTAACGTAGCAATTTATCGATAAACTCCGCGACCTGATTTGGGCTAGGTTGTGACAGCAATAGCTGTTTTTGTTTGACTTCAATAGGCAGCAGCTCGAGCCAACGCAAACACACCCATCCAAGTTCGTCATATTGCGCGAGGTTAAAATGGTGATGTAATGCAGGGTTGGAACGATAGTATTGCGCAAGTTTGTTGCTTAAATATTCATATTCCTGTGGTGTATTTTGCTGTCGCCATTGGGGGAGTGGCGAATACGTGCCTAGCTTTACGTCATTGTCACCCAGTGTAATCGATTCGACTTTTACACATTCGATGCCTTGCAGTGTTAGCGCCATATGATGGGTATCGTGGCGATCAAAATCCGCAACGTGGCAGAGGGTCACGATGGGAGAAATCGCACTGGGTGTCTCGAGCTCGCACCCTTCTTCTTGCATCGCAATCAGAAGTTCAGGCGGGTTACCCGCTTGCGATAGCACACTTAGGTAAAAGGCTTCTGGCACAATATAAGTGTGCAAGCCTCCGGGGAGTAAGTGACTGGTTTTAATTAATACGGGCTTCGTTGACATCGTATCCTCGAGTAGAAAACATCCTTTCTTTAAATTTAGCGCACTTAGCTAACTTGGTTAAGTCTTCATCACTATTCCTGTCTGTTTAAAACGAAATACGAATGCTTGTTAAAATACCCTTGATAATTCCATGTCTTTTTAGGGGTCAAATTTCTGTACAGTGATCTAATGCATAGAATTTCATATTCACATCATGCACTATTTCGCGTGTCGAATTATTAGGCTTGGTGACCGCGTTTTTGGTCACCACTTTTTCGCTCAGGAGAGAAATAGGAGTTACCGATGAGTGTGGTATTTAAAGCCCATATTGTTAAGTACTTGAGCAACTTCGGTGCAATGGAACAACGCTCAATGTTTGGCGGAACAGGGTTTTTCTACGACGGCGCGATGTTTATGTTGCTGACAGATAAGCGACTGTATTTGCGAGGCGGTGGCGCGTTATCAGAAAGACTACTCGATAAAACCTGTCGCAAATTTGTTCATGTCAAAAAGAGTTCAACCGCGGTTGTTAATTATTACGAAATTACCAGCTTATACATCCAAGACGATCCCGAATTAGGTCAGCTTGTCAAAACATCGATTGATATTGCCGTGGCAGATAAAAAACGCAAAGAGAGCTTAGAGAGCCGACGACTTCGCGACCTGCCTAACCTGCGATTGACCATTGAGCGCATGTTGAAGAAATCGGGCGTTGAAGATGTGCGCACATTTAATCAGCTTACGCCCGAGGAGCTGTTTCGTCGTGTGCAGATGACTCATGGCAAAGATGTGGACGTCAGTCTGTTGTGGAAATTTGCCGGCGCGCAACAAGGTTGTCACTGGAAGCTGATTGAAAAAGAAGAGCGCGATCGTTTACTTGCCGCTGTTTAATACCCATTTTTCGCGTACACAGCCGACCGAATAGGTCGGCTTTTTTATGTTTAGGGTCCAGCAAAGTGAGGCGGGTGGCGCGAATATACTCAGATTGTGCGAAAAATGTGACGCTTGGATAAATAATCGACGGTTAAACCATAAAAGTGCAATTTATACGTGACAGGCGAAAAAAGTTATGTAGAATTCAAACCACTTAGCCGAGAGGTGAAACGTAAAGGCGCGTTGGCAGAGTGGCTATGCAGCGGATTGCAAATCCGTGGACCTCGGTTCGACTCCGGGACGCGCCTCCATGCACTTGGCTAAAACAATACGGACGCGGGATGGAGCAGTTTGGTAGCTCGTCGGGCTCATAACCCGAAGGTCGTCGGTTCAAATCCGGCTCCCGCAACCAATTTTAGGTTGTAGAAATAGTTTGTCCGGTTGAAGTTTATTAAACACGACCTACGGTAGTCGCAATTGCATTGCGCGAATTGCATTCCGCGATAAATCCGGATACCGCAACCAGTTTTCTAAAGCGTTATAAAACGCTTGTTAAAAAGCGACATTAGCTCAGCTGGTAGAGCGCAACCTTGCCAAGGTTGAGGTCACGAGTTCGAACCTCGTATGTCGCTCCAAATTACAACAGTGGCGTAAGCGGCTGAAAGAATTGTGTGCCCCGGTGGTGGAATTGGTAGACACAAGGGATTTAAAATCCCTCGGCGTTCGCGCTGTGCCGGTTCAAGTCCGGCCCGGGGCACCATTAAAAAAGAAAACGGCGACCAGATTGGTCGCCGTTTTTGCGTTTAACGGACGGCGAGTTTGCACGCTGTGTTAAAAGCCCTATCCCAGTCACAATATTGTCTAAGTGATAAACATATCATCATTGAATTTGGATGCTTTTTTGCCTAAAATTTAACCATAACGAACGAGGGCAGTATGCACAGGCCAGTGATGCAAAAAAAAGCAAAACAAGTCACACAAAAAATGATTGATCGCGCGGTGGCAAGCTCGACGGCAATCGAAACGCAAGCAACTACGGAAGAAGTAGAAGCTAAATTAAAAGAAAACCGACAAAAGTACCAAGCGCTTGCATTGGCTGATTAGCCATTCACTGCAATAAGGATGGCGAGAAGCCAATGGTTATCGGCAATAGACGATGACCTTGTTAACCCTGTGGGGAGCTGGGTGGCAATATATCTTTTACCAAGCGTTCCATATGCTGGTAATCATGACCGACGCCCGCCTGAATAGCGGCAATATAAAAATCTTTGTTTTCCTCCCATAGTCGATAATCTAGCAACCCTATCCCTGCCTTTTGACACATCACATCAATCAATAAGCGAGAAATGCGTCCATTTCCCTCTCTGAATGGATGGATAAGAATGAATTCAACATGGCTTTGCGCTAAAAAGTGAATGAGCTCTGTGCGTGTCATCGTTGGTAAGTTGGGATAATCCGTTAAGTAATCTCGTTCAAACTGAGTGAGACAAGGACCAATTTGTTTCGGTGAAGTGAAGCGAAATCCCGCCTTGCTCAGTTCGACATTTCGCACCTGTCCGGCCCACAAATAGACGTTCCCGAGCCATTGCCGGTGCCAACTGGCCATAGTGTTAAAGCGCAGTGCGCGAGGAAAGTGTCCACCGGTAAAAACCCTTTCGTAGAGTTTAGACAAAAGCACTGCCTCAATATCTTCTATGTCGTGCAATTGTGTGATACCGAGTAAGTTACGCAAGACTTGCTCATTCGAGCCAGGTTGATATTGTGCCTCTGAGGCTTGCGTCTCATAACGTGTCATACCGGTCTTCCTTGCTTATCCACAACCATGAACGTTTGCCCTTATCCGCCCTGTTACGGTGGCGCCGGCTGTTATGCCATTGGCTTTAAGTATAGTGGATAGACAATGGGCTTTACGCTGGATACAGGAGTAAAAAAAGCAGCGTCGAAACGCTGCTTGAAAAGGGAAGGGGTTAGACCATGCTGAGGCAATGGATCTCATTGTGATGTGCCAAGCGATAATGAATATCGGCAGGATCCTGACAGGGGCACTGACGAACGATGGTCCCCCGTTTTATCCACGTTTCCATCATGGCGTCCACGCCGTCCGGGGTCAGACCATACTCTTTGGCAAGCGCCTCGGCACTAATGACACCCGCCTGAGTGACACTGGCTTTGAGCTTTTGCAGGATCATAATAGGTCTCCTTAAACCAATGAGGATGCTTACCGATGTAGCGCATTGCGGCAACTACCGCGATGAGTAGTGCCGAAATACCGCCAATATAGAGTGAAGCCGAAACCGGTGAAACACTGATCTGACTGAGTTGGAAGCATAGGGTCGCACCGCTGACGGCCAGTAACATTGACCAGCTGGCAATGAACATGGCGAAACGGCGACCAAACTCGCGAGTGTAAGCGCCCATCGCAGCCACACAGGGGGTATAGAGCAAAATAAACATCAAGTAGGCCAGCACGCTGGCGGTGGAGCTAAAGTGGTGATGCAGGTTATCGAATGTGGCGAGACTGACTTCTTGCTCTTCTGCCGCCAATTCGGGATTATCGATATCACCCACGCTCACCGCCAGTGGATCACTAAAATCAATATCAAACAAGTTGGCTGGAATGCTTTGTACCGCTTCTAGTAAGGCATCACCAATCGTGGTGGAGGCTTCCTCAACATCTGAGGGGGCGTAGAGGTTATTAAGCGTACCAACGACGGCTTCTTTGGCAAACAAACCGGTGACAAGGCCTACGGTAGCCGGCCAGTTATCTTCTTCGATACCAATCGGGGCGAGGGCAGGTGTCACGACTTGCGCGGCTTTAGACAGCACGGACGTGTCGCTGTCTTCGTGTCCAAATGTGCCATCTGTGCCGAGCGAGTTGAAGAAGGTTAAAATGGTTACCACCAGTACAATGGTTTTACCGGCACCCAATACAAAACGGCGTAGCTTCTGCCAAGTATTGCTCATTACATGGCGTAATCGCGGCAACTCATAGTCTGGCAGCGTCATGAGCAAGCTTTCACTGTGGCCGGGGTAAAGAGTGTGACGCAAAATCAGGCCGGTGATGATCGCCACCACAATGCCCAGTAAATAAAGGCCAAAAACCAAGTTTTGCCCTTGTTGTGGGAAGAACGCGGCCGCAAATAAAGCGTACACCGGCAGCCGTGCACCACAGGACATAAAGGTAGCCATGGTAGCCGCGGTTTTGCGCTCATTGATTTGTTCTAAGGTACGGGTTGCCATCACTGCCGGCACCGTGCAGCCAAAGCCCAGAATTAAAGGGACGAAGGCCTTGCCCGGCAAGCCGATCTTTTGCATCAAACCATCGAGTAAGAATGCGGCGCGTGCCATATATCCCGTGCTTTCGAGAACGGTGAGGAACAGGTACAAACCCGCAATGACGGGAATAAAGGTCGCGACAGTTTGTATCCCGCCGCCGAGGCCATCTGCGATAATGGTGACGATGGCGGTCGGAAGTACCCCATCCAGTAGCTGGTGGGTGCCATCGACGAGAATTGCGCCAGCGGCAATATCAAAAAAGTCGATAAATGCGCCGCCGATATTAATCGCAAACACAAACATGGCGTATAGCACGGCAAGCAAAATAGGCAGTGATAAGAAGGGGTTAAGAATAACCTTATCAAGCTTTTCAGTATTATTGCGACTTAAGTGGCGATGCTCACGACGGGTGTCATGCACCAAATCGCGGATATAGCTGTAGCGTGCATCGGCAATCAGAATATCGGTATCATGCTCGGCAAGCGATTGGCAGGCTTGCGCAAAGATATGTTGCTGCGCCTCGTTACTGCCATCAGGTAGGCGACCACGTTCGAGACATTCTAACAGGTGCGCGCGTTGGTTCACTTGTGCGGTTGCGGTACGAATAAAGCTGGCGCCAAGATGGGCTTGTATCCAAGCTTCGATGTGCTCACCATAGTTCAGTTGCATGGCGTCGCACTGAGGGATATCGCTCACAATATGGGACAGCTGGTGGCGAAACGTCGCGACGCTGTCGGCTTGGCACGCGGTGACGGTAAGGACAGGACAGCCTAACCACTCTTGCAGTTTAGCGATATCCAGTTGTTGTCCGTTCCGATCGAGCAGATCCATTTTATTGATCAGCACCACCATAGGCACACCGCGCTCGCGCAACTGCAGGGTTAAGTACAGCCCGCGCTCCAAGCTGTTGGCATCCAGTACGTTGATAATGACGTCACTGTCACGACTATCAATCGAAAAGGTAGCGATTTGCTCATCTAAACTCGCGTCAAAGCCAGCGTTTAGCGCGTATAGGCCGGGTAAGTCGGTGATCTCAGCCTCAGTATTATCGAGCGAGAGCTGGCCGACTTTTTTATCCACCGTCACGCCCGCCCAGTTGCCGACCTTTTGGCGAGAACCTGTCAATGCGTTAAACAAGGTGGTTTTACCACAGTTGGGATTACCGGCGAGAAGAATGCGTGTTTTACTCATGACATAGCCTCCACATCGATTAGCTTGGCGATTTCACGACGGACGATGAGTTGTTCGTTGTCGAGGCGTATTTGCAATGGGTCGCCCAAAGGTGCTCGCCGAACCAGCTCAACGGCGGTGCCCGGGATCAATCCCATGACGGCAAGGCGATGGCGGATAACAGCTGGCACATGATGGACACTGGTAATGCGTGCGGCTTGGCCGCGACCGAGAGTCGACAGTTTCATAGTGCGAGATCCAAATAAGAATGGTTTGCATTGGATATTACGCTTAAATTTCACGTGGTTTCTTGCTTAGGATCAAGCAATTTTTAGTGAGCATCTTGTCCTGAAAGTAAGACGATGAAAGAAATGGTGACAAAGAGGTAGGTATCTGAAGGGAAAAAGCAAAAATTAGCCGCTAACTTTGTAAGAAAATATTTCACTCGCTGGCAATCAAACGACTGCCAGCGAGTAATAGGTTAGCGTGCGTGATGCGATGATGACTCTTTTTGTGCTCTACGCCGCTGATCATTTAAGTTGGCTTTGGCGGTTGCAAGGAGGTTGTCTGTGGTGATTGCATCTGGGCCAAACCCTGCGTTTTGTCCGGTAAGCAGCGAGAGTGCTTCAGCCACATGGGAGACCGCATAGATATGAAACTCGCCTTTCTCAACCGCATGGACTACATCCTTTCGCAGCATTAGGTTTTGGATATTGGCGGCGGGAATGATCACCCCTTGCTGCTCCGTGGGACCTTTAATGGTGCATACATCAAAGAAGCCCTCGATTTTTTCGTTCACGCCGCCAATCGGCTGCGCCTCGCCAAATTGGTTCATGGAGCCTGTAATCGCCAGATCTTGACGCAAGGGCACGCCCGTAATCGCCGAGAGAATCGCACAAAACTCCGCCATTGACGCACTGTCGCCATCGACGCCCCCGTAAGATTGCTCAAAAGTGATATGCGTTTTGAGTGGGATTTGCTCTGTTTTGCCGAGGAGGGTGGCGAGGTAGGCGGACAAGATCATCACCCCTTTAGAGTGGATTCGTCCACCGAGCTTAACGCTACGCTCAATATCAAGCACTTCGCCTTCACCATAAGCGGTCGTGGCCGTTATTCGGTTGGGGAGTCCGAAGCTAAAGTCGGATGTGCTCAACACCGATAGGCCATTGATTTGACCGAGCGCAGAGCCGGTGGTGTTGATTAAGGTGACGCCGTTTTCGAAGTTCTGCATCATGCTATCGCGCACGCGGCTCACCCGCATATTGCGGCTTGCCAAGGCTTTTTCAACATGCAGAGCACGAATACTATTGGCGTTGGCTTGCGTGGCCCAGTAGTTGGATTCGCGCAAAAGGTTAGCAATATCAGCGGAGTGCAGCGACAAGCGATTTTGATCTTCGGCCTGTCGGGCACTGTGCTCAATAATACGCGCAATCGCACCGCGACTGCAGTGTAGCAAACCGCCGTCGTGGATAATGCTGGAGATAAACTTCGCGTACTGTTGTTCTGTGCTGTCGTTACGTGGCATGTCGTCTTCGAAGTCCGCGGTCACCCGAAATAGCTCGCTGAACTCGGCATCATAGCGTTGTAGCAACTGATAGGTTTGGTAATCACCAAATAAGATGATTTTCACATCAAGTGGAATGGGGGCAGGGTCGAGCGACACAGTGCCACTGAGGGTGACTTCGCGTTCAAGGGCGCTCACGCTGAGCTGCCTTGCGCTTAGGGCACGCTTGATGCCGTCCCAGACGTAAGGCTTTTCGAGTACCTTGATTGCATCCATCAAAAGTACGCCGCCATTGGCGCGGTGAAAACTGCCCGCACGGATCAGCGAAAAATCGGTAAACACCGTACCTTTAAAGGTGGCATTTTCAACATAACCAAATAGGTTGTGATAACTGGGACTGTCTTCCACCACGACAGGTGCTTGATTGTCGTCTTGGCTCACCAGCACATTAACTTGATAGCGGCGTGGCAGTTTTTTATCGAGCGCGGCGTAAGCAAGTGCCGCTTGATCCTCGCTGTCTTCGAGAAAGATATCCAGATGCTCTAGCATATCCGCTTGCATCGCCTCCAGAAATGCCAGCACGTCAGGAAGATCTGCAAACGCTTTGGTGACGGGTTTCATCTGGGCGGCAATCACATCGCGCGCCACTTCTTCATCCAGCGCTTGCTGCTTTTCCGCATAGTCTTCTTCCCATTCGCCGAGTTGACGCACAATACTGCGCAGTTCGGTTTCGAGTTTA
The DNA here is from genome assembly GCF_001996205.1 of Salinivibrio sp. IB574. Taxonomy (NCBI): domain Bacteria; kingdom Pseudomonadati; phylum Pseudomonadota; class Gammaproteobacteria; order Vibrionales; family Vibrionaceae; genus Salinivibrio; species Salinivibrio sp. IB574. The sequence continues at coordinate 70,304 of NZ_MUFN01000006.1, forward strand.
TCGATCACCTTGCCGAATGCCATTTGCTCTTCTTGAGAGAGTGCATCGAAGGTGTCTTCAGTGTGAGGCTCTTCGCCGTTCAGGGCAACAAATTGGTAATCGCCTTGCGGGGTGATCGTCAAACTAACATTGTTTTGTTCTGCACTATCGCTGAGTGCTTTTAACACGGTTTGTTGGCGCTCGGTGAGCTGGTTTTTGAGTGTTTCCGCACGCTGGTAATACATCTCGTTGTCGAATGCGAGCGGCAGCGCATTGGCGAGCTTTCCCATCAACTGCTCAACGTGCTTTTTGAGTTCATTTCCTCGCCCTGCTGGAAGCTTCAGAACTTCAGGCGCGCGGGCTTCTTGGAAATTAGCGACGTAACACCAATCATGGATCGGCGTATCATTTTTCCAATGGTGGTTTAAATAGCGCATCACCATGGTGCGCTTGCCTAATCCGTTCTGACCAATGGCGTAAATGTTATAGCCCTTTTCCTTGATCGACATGGCAAACTCAACGGCATGTCGTGCTCGGTCTTGGCCAACAATCTCATCCAACGGCGCAAGATGCTTCGTTGAGGTGATATCACTGTGTTTAAAGCTAGATTCGCGATACAAACGTTCGCTGTTCACCACGGTAGTCGCCATAATCGATCCTATTTGGCCTTTTATCGATTGATGCTTTCAGTGTAGCGAGTGTAAGTGACTGTTTTAGTGATGCTGGTGGAGAAAGTCGCGACAGGGTCACAGTTTAATACTGGGTGGTGAATAAATGAGCAGAAAAAAGGGCCATTGAAGGCCCTTTGAGTACGTTGTCAAAGTAGGACTGATTAGAGCGATTTTTTCATCGCGTTTATCAATGCGTCGATATCTTGGCGATTGACGTCTTTGTGGGTGACAAAGCGAGCCGGTGCGCCATTTAAACTCACTCGAAAGCCGTTATCCATCAGGCGCATATTGAGACGAACCCGATCGATGTTGTCGGCAATATCAACATACACAATATTGGTTTGCACCTCATAATTGTGGGTAGAAAAGCCTTCAATCTCATTGATTTTATTGGCTAAGTAATGGGCATTAGCATGATCTTCAGCGAGACGTTCGACATTTTCTTCGAGTGCTTTTTGTCCGGCAACGGCGAGAATACCGGCTTGACGCATACCTCCGCCCAGCATTTTTCGTAGCCGTCTAGCCTTTTCAATGAAGGCTTTCGAGCCCAATAGCAAAGAGCCAACCGGTGCGCCTAATCCTTTTGACAAGCAAACAGTCATCGAATCGAAATGGCAGCTTATCGCGGTAATATCGACATCCAGTGCCACAGCCGCGTTGTAAACACGTGCGCCATCAAGGTGAAGGCTTAGCTGATGCTTGTTGCAAAACATGCGGGCTTCGGCCAAGTAGGAAAGGGGTAGAACGCGGCCGCCGATGGTGTTTTCTAAACTGAGCAATTTGGTGCGTGCAAAATGAAAGTCATTAGGTTTAATGGCTGCGGCAAGCTTCTCAAATGGCAACGTACCGTCTGGGGCATTTTCAATGGGTTGAGGCTGAATAGAGCCTAATACTGCTGCACCACCGGCTTCATATTTGTAGTTATGTGCTTGCTGACCACACAGGTATTCGTCACCGCGCTCACAGTGCGACATCAGCGCTAATAGGTTGGCTTGCGTACCTGATGAGGTAAAGAGGGCGGCATCAAAGCCATGGCGCTCTGCGGCCCAGCGTTCTAATGCATTGATACTTGGGTCATCACCATAGACATCATCGCCGACGGGGGCATTGGCCATCGCGTCTCGCATGGCTTGGTCGGGTTTGGTGACGGTATCAGAGCGAAAATCAATCATGTATTACATCCTTGCTGAGTGAGGGTCGTCAAGCGTGTTGCCTAATAATACACACAATGCTTGTTGGTTGGCAGTCGAGACCGGCGATTATCTTTGAGGCCCAACGAAAAAGAATAGACAAATATACGCGCACGAAAAAGGCCATACCCGTGGGCATGGCCTGATTAATTACTGGGGGAGCTTCCTAGACATTTGGTGAGAATACCAAAGAGGTGAGGCTCTCCGTCGATGATTAGCTTTTTAGCATCTGCCAGTATTTTTGGTAGATTTTCACCGCTTCACCTACATCGTCGGTGAATTCGCCACTGTTGACCGCATCATCAGTAGGGAAAATGGTGGTGTTTTCTTTCAGTTCGTCATCCAAGTACTCTGCCGCACGTGTATTAGGGGCCGGATAGCCAAACTCTTCGACCAATTTGGCTTGATTTTCAGGACGATACATAAAGTCGATGAACTGATGAGCCAGCGTCTTGTTCTCCGCATTTTTAGGGATAATATAGTTATCCATCCAGAGAATCGCGCCTTCTTGCGGATAAACAAACTCGATGCCATCAATTTCTTGCTGTGCCATGTAGGCGTTGCCGTTCCATTGCTGACCAATAGTCACTTCACCGGTCACAAAAGGAACGTGAGGCGCATCTGAGTTATAGACCACAACGTTGTCACGCAATTGACGAAGATACTCGTACGCTTGCTTGATCTCGTCTTCGTCTTTGCTGTTGATACTGTGTCCTTGCGCTTTTAACGCCATGCCAAAGACATCACGAACATCGTTGAGAAGCATCACTTGCGCGTTGAAGTCATCACGCCATAGATCGGCCCACTTAGTGACTTTGCCCCCGTCGACATACTGATTGTTATAACTGATACCCGTCACACCGAAAACATAGGGTAGGGAGTAGTCATTCGCTTTATCGAACGGCTGACCCAGTAGGCCGGGACGTAGCTCATCGAAGTGGCTGATCTTTGATTTATCAATTTTGGCCAGCATGTCTTCTTTGATCATGCGATCGATGAAATAGGTTGAAGCGAAAGCGAGGTCATAGCCTTTTCCATTCAGTAGCTTCAACTTGGCATACATGGCTTCATTACTCTCAAAGGTCGAGTAATTGACCGTCACCTTATATTCTTCTTCAAACGCATTGATCACATCCATGGGCATATACTCCGCCCAGTTGTAGATATTCAATACTTTATCGTCAGCGCTGACCCCAGTTGCAAATACAGCTGAAAGTGCGAGTGCGGTCGCGGTAATTCCGTGAGTGATTTTGTTCATTATCATGGTCCTTCAATGGCTTGCTGGCCGAGTACACGTCGGGGCGCATCATATTGCACCCAGCCCTTGTGTCAATGACTTTTTTTTAACCAAAGCACGTTTCGTGAAACGTTCCGCTAACGGTAGCATAACCCTTGCGTGACCCCCCAAATTATTGGGCAGTATCCGGTCATTTTTGGCTTGCGAGTCGCGCACGACAATGCGACTATCAGCGCGCTTTGTGTGCAAGCTTTACACTGACACCTTGAGCTTGTACCCCATTTATTGAATCACCTAAATGAGTAACCATTGAGAGCATGGTCAAAACGTACCGCCCTGACACCAATTACTATGTTGCGACGCAAAACCAGTCGTTATCTTTTCCGCCTTTAACCGGTAGTCACCAAGCCGATGTTTGTATCATTGGCGCCGGATTAACCGGATTAAACGCCGCGATTGAATTACGCCAACGCGGCTATCAAGTGATTGTATTGGATGCTAAGACGATTGCGTGGGGTGGCTCTGGGCGTAATGGCGGCCAATGCTTAGTGGGATATTGTCTCGGGCTCAGAGAGGTACATGAAACCTATGGCGCGCAGTGGGGTAAGCAACTTTGGGACCTTTCCGTTGAAGCGGTTGATATCGTGCGTGAAAGGATTCATACCCATCAGATAGCCTGTGACTTCCAACCGGGATACATTGAGCTGGCGTTAAACAAAGCACAACAAACCGAGTTACAAAGTTGGCATGCCTTAAAGCAAGGTGACTATCAGTATCCGATAGCGCAATGGTGGGATCAGGCTAAGGTGGCAGAAGTGGCGAATACGGAGCGCTATTTAGGGGGATTATACGACCCGAATAGTGCGCATATTCACACCCTCAATTACACACTCGGGTTGGCGAAAGCTGCGCAGGATTTAGGGGTGCAAATCTTCGAGCACAGTCCGGCGCAGTCGATAAAGAAGGGGCCGACTCACTGCGTTCGTACGCCTCAAGGTGACGTGAATGCTCCCCGCATATTGCTGGCATGTAATGCATATCTCGATGGCCTAGAACGTAAGGCGCAAGCGAAAGTCCTCCCTGTTGCTTCCTTTATTGCGGTGACCGAGCCATTAGGCGATCGCATGCCCATTACTAATCGCATGGCCATGTCTGATCTCAACAACTGTCTTGATTACTACCGTCCCACCGCAGACGGACGTCTCTTATTTGGTGGCGTGAACCACCCGTTTAATCGTGAGTATAAAGACTCCGCTCAACGTCTACACCAACGAATGACAAAGGTTTTTCCTCAGTTAGGCGATGTGAAGATGGACTACCATTGGGGCGGGTTGTTTGCCGTGACGCGCAGTTACATGCCACACATTGATCACCTCGGCCAAGATATTTATACCGCACATGGATACACAGGTCATGGGGTGGGACTGACGAATATTGCAGGACGCGTGATAGCCGAAGCGATGGACGGACAAGCCAGTCGCTTTGATGTGTTTGCACGTTTGAAGCATGGTTGGATCCCGACCCCGAAAATGCTGCGTAGCCCTGCATTGGCTCTCGCGATTTGGAAAGCGAAGCTTGCCGATCTACTCGGTGGATAACCACGACGCACAAACCGTTAACGATTAAAAATACTTGTCGTCACGATAAAGATCTCGTGTTGCTCCCCGCTAGGAAGACAGTAAGGTAGCCCTTCAAATAGCGGGGGGTAAGTGCTTGAACACTCTGAGCATCATTGATGATTTAGCGACACACGGACTAAGCGTGTGCGACCAATTCTTAACAGCACAAGAAGTGGCTGATTTACACGCATGTTTGCCAGAGCAGTGGACGCAAGCCAGTATTGGGCGCGAGCAGAAGCAACATACCAATACCCAAATCCGCACCGATAAGATCCATTGGTTAGAGCGCGGCCATGCCCCAGCCATTGATGCGTTACTCGATAAGATGTTTGAACTGCAACTTGCGTTTAATCGTCATCTCTTTCTTGGTCTTTTTGAATATGAAGCGCATTTCGCCAAGTATAACCCCGGTGATTTTTATGCCAAACATGTGGATGCCTTTAAAGGCCGCTCTAACCGAAAAGTCACTACAGTGCTCTATTTGAACCATGACTGGTGTGAAGAGGACGGGGGCGAAATCGTTATTTACCATGCTGATGGGAGCCACCTGAAAACATTATGGCCTCAGGCCGGTCGCCTTGTGACCTTCTTATCGGAAGAGTTTCCTCACGAGGTACTACCCGCGAAACGACAACGGTTTAGCATTGCGGGTTGGTACCGCATTAACGGCATGAGTGGTCATCGGGTTGATCCAATTCGCTGACAAACTGCATACTGACAGCTACGAGTGATAACCAGTARGCGGTCAGTATGAGGGGTTCTCCGCAACAGCAAAGCTTTTTTAACCATGCCGAGTTCGACGCTCAGCAAGCCGTTGCTATGCCACAAGCGACTGTCCATTGGCAGCCAGATTGGTTGCCATTGGCCGATGCCGATAACCTAATGGCGGCATTGCATCAGCACACACCTTGGCAACAATTACCCATTTCGATGTTTGGTCGTACCGTGATGCAGCCGCGTTTATTAGCTTGGTACGGCGATCATGCATACACCTACAGTGGACTCACATTATCTCCCCGCTCTTGGACACCTGAGCTATTGGGTTTGAAAGCCCGTGTTGAAGCTGCCACGCATGCTCGTTTCAATACTGTATTACTCAATCTCTACCGAGATGGCAGTGATTACATGGGATGGCACAAGGATGATGAAGCCGAATTAGGGGAGCAGCCGACGATAGCATCGGTGAGTTTGGGCGCAAGTCGACGGTTTTTATTCCGTCATACCCAAAGTAAAGCAAAACGCGAGCTTTTGTTGAGTCATGGCGCGTTATTGGTCATGGCAGGGCAGACACAAACGTATTGGCAACATGCGCTACCCAAAACACAAAAAAACGTGGGCGCTCGGATTAATTTAACCTTCCGGTGGATAACGCCATCTTCAGCAAGAGAATAGAACCACTGCCGCTCAGCGGCAGTGGTTATGGGGTTACTCGACAATCAGACTGACGTTGTCATAGGTACGGTACCCTCGTAGCATGACCGCATAGTTACCGGGCGTTGCATTGTCGAATCGGCAAACCTCATCATTGCCGCTGCGATAAGGGCGGCAATCCCAGTTCCCGGTACTGACATCGCCATTGGCTTTGACATACAAGTCCACGTCACCTGAGCCGCCGTAGGTTCGGATCACCAGCTCACCGGATTGATCTAACCGGTAGTTGAAGTACTTTTCATTCCCACGAGCGCCAGAGAGTCCATTGATGGGCTCTCCGAGTTTCAGCTCGTTACCCGGATTGGGCGAGCTGTCGGCGTTCGCGAGCTCCACCGTATAGGCCAAACCGAGTTTAGTGAACTTCGCGGCGTGAGCCCCTTCGCTATCGCTGTTTGCCAAGGTGTCTTGCGGCGTATGAATGTTAGGGTTGTAGTCATTAAATTTGGCTTCAAACGGCATAGCAGCTGGATAGCCGACTTGGTGCCACGAGGCATGATCGGAACAGGCATAGCCACAAGTATCGAATCCGTAATTTAAGGTAGGCAAGTATTCGTCAAGCAACTGCGTGAGATACTGAGTGAGCTGATTGTCGGTATAGTCGGTGATAAAGACAATGTCTTCAGCAGACCCTTGATAGTTTGTCATGTCCAGTTGTAAGACACCGCGAACATCTTTACCCGCTTGCTTAAATTGGTTGGCAACGTCTTGCGAACCACGCAATCCAACTTCTTCTGCTGCATAGGCAACAAATGCGATACTCCGCTTGGGCTGGAAGTTGTTTTGAGCAAGTACGCGGATCACTTCTGTGACAGCAGCAATCCCCGAGGCATCATCATCGGCGCCAGGCGCAATACTTTGCTCATTGGTGCGTGAGCCAATCGTCGAGTCGAGATGCCCGCCAACGACGACCCATTCGTCGGGTGATTCTGAGCCCTCTATGGTTAACATCACCGACGCTTGATTATACCCACTGTGTGAAATTTGAGTGACGGACGCACCGGCTAACCCTGCACTGAGTGATTGCCAACGTTGTTTTATCCAATCGGAAGCCTGTGCACCTGATGTAGTGGTGTAGAAACGGTTGGGGAAATCGGTAAGGCGATCAATGGTATTAACAATGAGTGCGCTATCAATTTGGCTAATCCAAGGGGTCACTAACGCTTGCTGGCTAATTGCTGGAGCGATAAAGCTTGCGCGCGAAAGTGGCATGTTACTCGCTGCCATCGCACTTTGGGCGGATGAATGCACGATATAACCACCGCAGCGGTGATGGTTTTCGTGCATTTCGTGGGAGAGGGCGGCTAACTCAGATTCACTGACTTCACCAATCCATGCTTGACCATTATGAGCAACTGACTGTGCTAATAAAGGCTGTGCCCCAGAAGACAAAGCAGTTTGTTGTGCATCTGCGCCGATCGAGATCCAGACTTTTTTATCTTCAGCCTGCGCGAAGGTGCAGCTTGTTGCAAGGACAACGGCCAGAGCCGTGCGTTTATAATGCATAGTTCCTCCTTGAGTGAATAAGGGTCGCTAAACTCCATGCGACCTTCTTACTGTAGAGGAAAAACATAACTTGTTGATAAATTGATAAAACCATTAGTGGATAGTTTAGTTGTCACAAAATTGTTAATAGTGATGATTTTGTTTTTTAACGTAGGAGGAGGTAGGAGGACAACTTTATGCGAGTAGAGGTAATTATCCCTAGAGTTGTACAAAGGAAACGCGGACTGAGCTGATAACAACAGAGATAAAATGCTGAAAACTGCATCAAATCGCGCGAAGTTTGGCTTTTTCGTTTACAAAGCAGGCAGTTGAAACTTTTCTTAAATAATAAGTGTTGACTCGATCACGTTAATCCGTAGAATGCCTCCCCGTACCGCAGCGGCGGAAACAAAAAGAAAGGCGCGTTGGCAGAGTGGCTATGCAGCGGATTGCAAATCCGTGGACCTCGGTTCGACTCCGGGACGCGCCTCCATGTTTCCACTAGGCGGAGTGAAAATCGGACGCGGGATGGAGCAGTTTGGTAGCTCGTCGGGCTCATAACCCGAAGGTCGTTGGTTCAAATCCAGCTCCCGCAACCAATTTTATAAAGCGTTATAAAACGCTTGCGACAAAGCGACATTAGCTCAGCTGGTAGAGCGCAACCTTGCCAAGGTTGAGGTCACGAGTTCGAACCTCGTATGTCGCTCCAAGTTTTGCCCACATCAAGCAATGATTGATGTTACGGACGCGGGATGGAGCAGTCTGGTAGCTCGTCGGGCTCATAACCCGAAGGTCGTCGGTTCAAATCCGGCTCCCGCAACCAAATTTTAGGTATGTGAAGTCATTAACGTAGGCAAGGTTATCRATAAGACCTGCGGTCGTCGCAATTRCATTGCGCGAATTGCATTCCGCGACAAATTCGACTACCGCAACCAAGTTTYTAAAGCGTTATAAACGCCTGTMACAAAGCGACATTAGCTCAGCTGGTAGAGCGCAACCTTGCCAAGGTTGAGGTCACGAGTTCGAACCTCGTATGTCGCTCCAATTTCCTTATTTAGCACTTATCTTTCTCTTGGTAATGGGTAATGTCTTACTTCATTGCTAGCATCGAGCAACATAGTTTCCAACGTGACCGTATGGTCAACGGCACTGAAGTGCGCAAGCCCTGCGGTATAACTAAATGGGTACCGATACGAAGAAAGCTGTTGTGAGAGTCTGCTATATAGTTGTTCTAGCTGATTATCAACGGCATCTGCATCTTGTTGTATCAATAACGCAGCAAACTCACACCCCTCTATACGTCCTATCCAGCCCACATCATCAAACACATCATTCAGACAACGCGCAAAGGTTTTGAGAATCTGATCGCCGGCGAGCTTACCATAGTCATGATTAAGTTGGTGGAGTTGGCGAACGTCGAAGTGCAATAGGGTGTAGCGATCCTCGATCACCAAGTCGTCATTGAGGTATTCGCTAATTTCTCGCTTAAAACCGCGTCGGTTTAACAGGCCGGTTAAGGGGTCCAGTACATTCTGTTGGGTCATGGTCAACTCGTGCTCGACAATGTGCGCAAGATCTGCCAATGCGCGCTGGCAGGGGCCATCGAGCTCACGAGGTTGTCTATCTATCACGCAAAGGGTGCCGAGAATGTGCTCGTTATCCAAACTAAATGGGAAGCCGGCGTAAAAGCGGATAAAGGGAGGGCCTGTGACTAAGGGGTTGTCGGCAAAGCGCTCATCAAGGTACGTATCATTAATCACCAGTGGCTCTAGCTGGTGGATTGCGTGTCCACAAATGGACTCTGAACGTCCTGTCTGATTTACCGCCAGTCCACGCTTTGCTTTGAACCACTGACGATGCTCGTCTACCAAGCTGATCGCCACAATGGGGCACTCTGATATATAGGCAGCAACGCGAACAATGCGCTCAAATCTGTCTTCACGACCAGTATCCAAAATACCTAGATCGTGCAGTAAATGAAGCCTTTGTACCTCATTGGCAGGTGGCCTAGCCGGTATCATTATTCATCCTCCGTCCTTGAATTTTTAGTATAGACCCCAGTGCAAAATCCAAGTGAAAAACCTATCGCTGTTCTCCAGTTCTGCATTAATGATCACTCAATCAATTACATTGAATTACCGTCAGTATTTTTAATATCACCAAGAGGTTTAATCATTATTTGGCTACATTAATAAGACGATAGATAAGAGGTTTTTCAATGAAAGCGTTGATTTTAGGTGTTGTCTTGGCTTTGGGAGTGTTTAGCCAAGCATCGGCTCAGGCACATAAGCTGCTAATCATTGATAGCTACCATAAAACATTTTCGTGGACCGAGAGTTATACTCTTGGTCTGAACAAGGTACTCGACAAAAGTATCCATGTATCGCGTTTTGAGATGAACGCTAAAGAGCTACCTGTATCGGCGCACCAACGCAAAGCAGACGAAGCTTTTGCCTTTTATAAAAAGGTAAAGCCTGATGTAGTATTGCTTTGTGATGACATTGCACTAAATCATATGCTGCCTAGGTTGCAGAATGAGAATGTTGATGTCATTTTTCTTGGCGTAAATGGTAATCCCAAGCCACTCATAGAGCAGCTCAACGGACCTATTCGTGTGACTGGTGTACTGGAGCGGCCTCATTTCTATCGCTCATTGTCTGATGTGATTCAGCTATACAATCAACCGATAAAAAATATCAAAATCATCTTTGATGATGGCCCCACCGCGCAGATAAATACTGTCTATCTAAGACAGCAAGCGGATCTTATCTCCAAACTTAATCAAACAGTCACTAAGATTAAGCGATTTAAAACATTCCCAGATTGGAAGGAAGCAGTCTTAGAGGATGACTATGATGTGCTTTTTGTGGGTAGCTACCAAACATTACGCGATGGGAAGGGAAGAAATATCGATGCAAATCAAGTGATTGCTTGGACGAACCAAAACGCGAAGCATCCTGTTTTTGCTTTTTGGAAAGTGGCGGTCGGTGAAGGTATGGCTGCTGGTGGATATGTGTTAGACGGTGAAAAGCATGGCATTCACGCTGCGGTCTACATCCATAAAGTGTTTGCTGGTATGCCTGCTGATCATATCCCTATCTCTGTCGGGCACCAAGGCACCGGTATTTACAGCAGAGCGGAGTTTGCTCAGTTGGGGCTAACCCCTCCTCGAGAGTGGGTGCCGATTCGTTGACGCTACCTTATAGTTACTTTGACGGTGCACTAACGTTGGGCGAATACTGATTCAGTTCAGAAACCACACAATTACGCCCCTTTCGCTTGGCTTCGTAAAGTCTAAAATCAGCGATAGAGAGCATTTCGCTGCTTGTCGCGGGATATGTAAAGGTTGCGACACCTGCACTAATAGTGATGGATTTCCCTTCGCCATTAAAAGAGTGTGATTCAACCGCCGCGCGAATAGTTTCGGCCAATTGGCTGCATTGGGGGCTAGTGACATTGGAACAGATCACTAAAAAACTTTCGCCTTCCCAACGAACAACAGTATCAGTTCGTCGCGCATGATAGGAGAGCAAGCTACCGACCTCTTTTAGCATCATATCGCCTTCTTCTTGCCCATAGGTATCATTAATACGTTTGAAGTTATCAATATCGAATAAAATCACCCCAAATGGCGTGTTTTCTTTCATTGCCAATTCAATGTGATGCTCGAGAATATGATTTCCTTTCAAGCGATTATACAGGCCTGTCATTGCATCAAATTCTGCTCGACGAGCAAGACGCTTGCTATCGGTGATGTCATTAGAAATGGCGAGATAGCTGATGGTGTTGCCTTGTTCATCCTTGTTATGCGTGATGTGTGTATACAACCAAAAATCGTCTCCTTGCGCGGTCTGATTTTGAAATTCGCCTTTCCAGTCCGAGCCGCTATTCAATGTATCCCAAAGATCATGAAAATCCTCCGGCTTTGCATCTTTATGCTGCAAGATAGACACGGATGCTCCCAGTAGTTCTCTTCGCTTGTACCCAGAGAGGTTGATCATGGCTTCATTGCAGTCTTTAATCACGCCTTCTTTGGTGGTCTCTAGAATGGGAATATAGCGATCAATAATAGTGGCAAACCGTTCTTTTTCTCTAATATTGGAGCGAAGCTTCATTGCCATTTTTGTTAATGAAGAAGAAAACAAGATAGCGATAGGTAGCGATGCCAAAAGCAGTAAAGCAATAGACTGCAACGCACTGGTTGCGGCTTCTCTATGGAGTGCCTCGACATAACCCGAAGAGGCCCTAGCATAAAGCGTGAGTTGTGCATCGTTAGGGATAAGATCCGTGAGTGTAAAGGTATAAATGTCTTGACTAGGGGAAAGCAATTCACTGCTCACGCGTTCGGCGCGCCGTTGTGTTTCCGTCGACTTATTGATAAACCTGTTGAAGTTGAGTTCACTATCGCTAGAAGCAATAAAGAACCCATCTTTATCAAGTATATAAAGATCTAAGTTTTCATTGCTGACCCAAATGCTGAGCAAATATCTCGCATCCATGTTCGCGATCACATAACCTGCTCGTCGCGCATTCTCACCGACAGAAACAGGGGTAGCGATGCGCAATGTTGGTCGGATAGGGCGCTCGAGAGCACCAAACTCCTTGTTGAGATTGATAGCAGAGTAATAAAACTCTCCATCAGGAGTGCGTAACATTTCGCGCATGTAATTACGATCGGATTTGCTTTGAAGCTGTTCGGGTAGCTCGATTTTGTAATTGTTCTCAGTATTTGGTCGATAAACATCAACAATTTCATTGCCATTGGCATCTAGGAAGCGAAGTTGAAAGATGCTTGGATTTGCCTTGGCTAAACCCAGCATATGTGCTTCGAGCGGTGCTTGCGTGACTTCAGATTTGGCGTTGATATATTCGGACAAAAAGGGGCTGGCCGCTAAGCTAGACACGGCTCGTTCTGTGGTACCGACCAACGACTGTGTTGCGCTCTCCACACGACCAAATTGAAAATCTATCTGATCGCGCAGGATGCTTTGCGACATTAGGTTGAGATGATAATAGTTAATTACATTCGTCATGCTGACGACAAAAAGCCCGAAGAAACAGAAGACGGAAAAATACTTATAAAAGGTCAGATCCTTGAAAATTTTGTTCATGCGTCATGGCCCAGCTCGAAAGCACGTATTGGTACAGCATAGCAGGCTTATCTGCCTAATGGAGCGTGCATTGAGACCTCGCGTTAGCCCCTGATGATATTTCGAGGTGTAATGCCGGTAGCTATGGCATAAATCCAACACGAAGCCGGCAATATCGCCGCATTTCGCGTTATCAGGCCGCATCAAAAAAACTCCGTTTGTAAAAGAGTTGTTTCAATGATATTTTCCTGCGGTTATCAAATTTATCAAGCATTCTGGCCAGTGTGCACTGACAAGTGATCGTGTACGCGACAGGCCATCTATACTCTTTTAATCATGTTGTTTTGGAAGGTTTGCTTATGGCGTTTTTAGCGAGCTGCGATACCCAATATCCGCTTACACATCCACACGCAGCGTCTGCGGTGGTCATGGTGCCACCTGTGCACTTTAAATTTAATGCACAAACCAGTGAAGATAATGGTTTCCAGCATGCGTTGGCTTTGCCTGATGAGGAAGTGAAAACGCGCGCCATGGCAGAGTTTAATAATATGGTGATGACGCTACGTCGCCATGGTATTGATGTCGTGGTGATGGAGTATCCAGACTCCGACCCAGCCACGCCTGATGCCGTGTTTCCTAACAACTGGTTTAGTACATTGCCAAGCGGTGAACTGTATCTGTACCCGATGGCATGTCCTAACCGTCAACTTGAAGTGAAGCCTGAGCGTTTGATGGCGGCCCTTGATAAAGCGGGTTACGCCGTTAACCATGTGCACAAAGTAAAGTGTCATGACAAAGACGAAGCGTTTTTAGAAAGTACGGGTGCGATGGTGATTGATCACCTAAACCAGCGTGTCTATGCAGCGCTTTCTCACCGCTGTGACAGCATTTTGTTGACCGAATGGGCTGCCAAAGTGGGAATGCGTCAAGTTGTCAGCTTCAACACGGAAATGAGCGATGGCAACCCTGTGTATCACACCAATGTCATGATGGCGGTGGGGGAAGCGTTTGCAGTGGTGTGTGACGAGGTTATCGAGCCAGCTCAACGTGAGCTCGTGTGTAATACGCTCGCCGAAGACAAAACCTTGGTTTCAATCAGCGAGGCACAGATGAATCAACTGTGTGGCAATATTTTGCAGCTACGTAACCGTCACGGTGAGTCGTTAATTGTGATGTCCCTTTCTGCGTATAGTGCGTTTACTGAAGATCAAAAGCGCACCTTACGTCAATTTGGCAAGCTGGTGCCGATTGATGTAAACACCATTGAAACCGTCGGCGGAGGGAGTGTGCGTTGTATGATGGGTGAAATCTTCCTGCCTCGGCACCAAACTGTTTAGATTGTCACGAAGCATGCAAAAACGGCGATCATTTGATCGCCGTTTTTATGAGTTATGAATGCACACCTGTTTTCGCTTTAAGTGGCATCTTGTCGAAGTCGACACCTTTCCAACCGGTGACCATAAAATTACGGATGTTTTGGTGGTCGTTGCCTGATGGGTTGCTGAGCACATCCTCACGATAATACCCGCCAAAACACGCAAGGGTTTGCTCTTCGGTTAACTCGTGCAGTTGGCAAAATGCCAATACTTTACACGAACCGGTATTTTGGCCCGCTTTATTGGCGAGATTGCCATTAGTAAAGCGCGTCGGGGCGTAATCGTAATGTGCATCGATCACGGCCAAGGTCTCATCAAACGTCACCATCTCGGGTGTCTTTGTGATTTTGACGAGAAAACTATCTATGGTCATGTCTGTTCCTGAGTTATTAAAACGCGGCCTCTTCATGGAGGATAGACACGTTGTACCAACTTGCTCCTCCGATGTGAAGTCACTGCGTGCGAATAATGGATAAATATCCATCACTTAAACGAAAAATAGTGTTGCAGTACTTTACATTGCGAAAGGCCATCATTAATATACAAACCTGTTCGGAGGGATGGCTGAGCGGTTGAAAGCACCGGTCTTGAAAACCGGCAAGGGTTAATAGCCCTTCTAGGGTTCAAATCCCTATCCCTCCGCCACATACCGAAAAGCCGCTGATTACTCAGCGGCTTTTTTGATCGTGTAAAGACAGATCCCATCAACATATTCCGCACCTTGTTCCGATCCTACATCTTCCTATTTGATACCGTAAGACGGGTATTACACTGCTTGGCCGCGTTTTTGATTTAGACAGGAAACCTGATTACAAGCTACAAGGAGGAATTGATGAGGGTAACGCTACCGCCACCAGAACTGCAGGACTCCGATTCGCTAGTTCATTGTATTTTGTCGCGTCGCAGTATTCGGGAATATTCAGACGGCGCGTTACCGCTTAGTGTGCTCTCTCAGTTACTTTGGGCTGCGCAAGGAGTCACGGACGCCAATTGTAAAAAAGCGACCCCCTCAGCCGGAGGCCTGTACCCGCTCCATATTAGACTTGTCGTCAGTCGTGTTACCGGGCTGGCCGCTGGATTGTATGATTATCATGGTGACAGCCATTCGCTTGAACAAGTAGAGAGCGGTGTGCCGCACGATATGCATAGCATTGGTATCGGAAACCAGCCTTGGTTAAGTGAGGCGTCGGTCGTTATGGGAGTAGCGGCAACGCTTGAAGAGGCCACGCAGCATTTTTACTCGCAGCATCCTTTGGGCGAACGTGGTACACGCTATGTGTATATGGAAAGTGGCGCATTGGCGCAAAATGTTCACTTACAAAGCACGGCACTAGGCGTCGGCTTTGTGCTGGTTGCTGGGTTTGACGATTCGTTGACTAAGCGTGCGCTGAAACTAGCCGATAACTTGGCCCCCACTGCGTTACTGTGTATCGGCCATTTGGATGCGTCTTTTTAATCGATAAGCTGTGACGCTCGGGAAGGTGAGTTGGTTCGCTTTCCCGAGCGGCGCCTATCATGCTATTTCCGTCGTTCTTTCACGGAATGGTAGCCAATTCCCCAATTGTTCAGATTGACCTCCTCAATGATCACGAACGTTGTCTCTGGATTTTTGTTGAGTGTATCGACAAGTAACTGTGTCGTGCCTCGGATTAGCTGCTGCTTTTGTGCGTCTGTTACACCTTCATCGGTGATTTTGATGTTTACGTAAGGCATATCATGCTCCTATGTCATGAGGGATAGTCTGCATACATCTTGCTGACAATTGTCCATTGATTGTTTTCTCGAACCAGCCCGAGGTAGTCTAGATAGTGTTGGTCGAGCAACGGGCATGAGACCTTAACCATTGCTTGATTGCCCATTACTTCAATGGCTAACACTTGGTACGCGAATGGATAGCCTGCGTCCCGAGGAGTAGGGCGAGTGCGCACCAGCTGCAACCATTGATCGCGTGTGCGACGAATACCGGGTGACATCAACACTATTTGAGGGTCAAAAATGCGTGCCAACTTCTGCGTATCCGCGTGATGTAATCCCTCAAAGTACTGCTGTACGACATCTAACACGGTAAGAAAAGCGCCCGACTCTTGTGTCATAGGAACTCCTTATTGGCTATTTTGTTGTTCAGCGTTGACTGAAGCGATAAAGCTTGGTCTGGATTGTACGCGAGCCAACATCGCTTGGGTGTTAGGGCTTAGTTGAATATCCACTGGGAACAGTGCGCCCCATTGCGCATAAACGGTTAGCATAATATCTGCTGCAGAGACCTCATCGCCGCCCAAATAAGGCTGAGATTGCAGGCGTGACTCTACAATGTGCCATAGTCGAGATATCTCTTGCGCGGCCGCAGAAAACAAGGTGGTGAAAGGCTCGGATTCTGTCGCGTGCTGGTTAAGAAAAAACAGACGGCCATAGGCGGGATGCATAGTCGCATTAGCGAACATGATATCGGTTAACGCTTTTTGCTGATTATCGGCATCCGTTGGCATGAAAGGGGAAGGATAGGTATTAAGTAAGTGCCACATAATCGCGGCGCCTTCGGTTAACACGTTCTCTTTGTGCAATAACGTCGGGACGGAATTGACTGGATTAATCTCGCTTATCGAGTCAACGTTCATTTTATTGATCAGTTCAAAAGGTTGGTCTAGTTCGCGCAAGATGACTTGTGTCGCAAGAGAGCAGGCGCCAGGAAGATAATAGAGTGTATACATTGAAAAGCTCCATTGATTGTGTGATGGGTTGTCGTTGTTGACATAACGACTATAGAGCTTGAGGTTGTGTGAATATATGCGCGCAATGAGAATGCATTGTGCTTAATTTGAGAATAATAATGGATAAACTACGAGCGATGAGGCTGTTTGTTCGCGTAGTGGAAATGGGCAGTTTTACACAGGTAGCCGATGAGTACAGCCTAGCTAAATCACTCGTGAGTAAAGAAATAAGCCGTCTTGAATCGTCGCTAGGTGCGAGGCTGTTACAACGCTCAACGCGCCGATTAAACCTTACGCATGTTGGCGAAGCGTATTTACAACAGTGTCGAGAGATCCTAGATAAATTGGATCAAGCTGAGTCGTTGGTCCAGCAAAGCCATACCCAGCCCAGCGGAAAGCTAAAAGTGACCGCCTCGATGACGATGGGGGTGACCATATTAGGAGAAGCATTTGCTGAGTTTATGCGGTGTTACCCGGCCGTTGAGCTGGAAACTGTCTTAAGTGACGACACGCTTGATCTTATTACCAACGGCTTTGATATCGGGTTTCGAGCCGCAAGCCGGTCGTTTGACTCGAGTTACGTTGGAAAACCGTTGACGACATTCCGTTATCGAATTTGCGCATCACCTGCATATCTTCAGGCCAACGGTGGCATTGAGCATCCTGAGCAGCTTACAGAACATAACTGCTTTGAATATAGCTATTTTCGGGGCCGAAATACTTGGCCTATTGGCACTGATGGCGGGGTAGATATTGGTGGGACGCTCAAAGCGAATAGTACGCTATGGATTCTTGAGGCGATTAAAAAAGGTCTTGGCGTAGGCTTTTTACCCGATTTTGTTTGCGATAACGCGATACAGGATGGCGAGATTATCGAAGTGCTCGACGACTTTCCACGTCCAGAATTAACGCTATATGCGTTATACCCCAACCGACAATTTGTGCCTCCACGCGTGATACATTGTATTGAATTTATGGAACAATGGTTCAAGCAACGAAGGGGATAATTAGCTCCCCACAAGCGCCCCTATGAGAGGGCTATTGGGTCGGGGTTACATATTGTTCGTGTTGAAAACACACATGTTGGATGAATGCTTAACACCTGACGAAATACAGGGCACTGATTAGCGGCGTGTGGCGCGAGTGTATGGTTGACCCCTATATCAAAGAGTCAGTATTTCACTGGCAACTATTTCCCCCTTGTTCTTTACTTTGTTTTCTGCGGATTGCGAATACAAAGAGGAACGTCCATGAAAACATTACTCTGTCTTTTAGGTTTTTTCTTTAGCTTTGGTGTGTTGGCCGATGCGCAACCCAGCGTTGTAAACGGGCAAGTAACGGACATCGCAGAAGACCACATGATGGTATCCACCAGTGATGGTCTTTATAAAGTTGTGGCTGACCCTGACATGCTTGATGAGCTTGAACCTGGCATGAACGTTGAGGTCACTGGCGAGCATCACATGCAGGCCAGTGAGGTGCGTATAGATCATAAAAACCGCAAAAACCCATTGGGGTAATAACCTTGCCTGAAAAGTTGGGCGATGGCGTGCTAGAATTCATCTTAATGCGCAAATATATGAATATTCGCGTTTTTGTTTGAGCATTATGAACACGGAACTGTCATGTCTGAATTTACACGTACGCCGTTGCCTTTGCCGCCTGACTTTGATCGCGACAACGACCAGTTACTGCTTCACTCTTGTTGTGCCCCTTGTTCGGGCGAGGTGATGGAAGCCATTGAAGCGAGTGGGATCCGTTACAGCATCTTTTTTTATAATCCCAACATACATCCTGCTAAAGAATACGAAATTCGCAAGCAGGAGAATATTCGTTTTGCAGAAGACCATGACGTGCCGTTTATCGATATGGATTACGACACCGATAACTGGTACGCCAGAGCAAAGGGGATGGAGTTTGAACCCGAGCGCGGAATACGATGTACCATGTGCTTTGATATGCGGTTCGAGCGTACCGCGCTATATGCCGCCGAACATGGTTTCCGGTTTATCAGTAGTTCACTGGGTATCTCGCGCTGGAAGAACATGCAGCAAATTAATGATTGTGGCCATCGCGCAGCCGCTCCCTATCCAGATGTCCAATACTGGGATTACAACTGGCGCAAGCAAGGCGGTAGCCAGCGCATGATAGAAATCAGCAAGCGCGAGCGTTTTTACCAGCAGGAATACTGCGGGTGTATTTATTCGCTACGGGATACAAATAAACACCGCCTAGCGCAAGGACGTGAGCGAATTAAGCTCGGCGTGCAATACTACGGCGACGATTAAAATTAAACTGCTGACAATAGCGAAAGGCGCCGTTTGGGCGCTTTTCACCATTGATGAAGAACACCCACCACATTGCAATGTGTGCGCAAACTAACAGCTTGGTGATGCTTTTCCTTACAGGTTGGGCAGAACCTCCTAACATGTTAATAATTTGTACCGTACGATAAAGGCCCCGTGACCGAACTGATCTCCCACCCCGAATGGCTACTGCTTGTACTGGCTCCCGTGTTTTTCTTATGCATGTTGGGAGAGTACTGGGTGGCGCTGCGCCGAGGAAAACTGGGCGACAATGCCCGTTATTACGTGCCAGAAGTGCTTTGCAATTTTACCTTAGCGGGGTTGCATCAAGCTACAGACTTACTGACCGGGTTGCTGATTGCCAAAATTTATTTGTGGTGGTTTGGCTGGCGGCTGTTCGATATTGAGATGTCGGTAAGTTTGTTCTTATTACTGATGGTCGCGCAGGATTTTTGTTATTACTGGTTTCACCGCGCTAGCCATCGTGTGCGCTGGATGTGGGCGGCGCACGTGGTGCACCATAGCTCAGAGCGGATGAACTTTAGTACCGCGTTTCGCCAAAGCTTAATGTACCCGCTGGCAGGGATGTGGCTGTTTTGGCTGCCGCTGGTGGTGATCGGATTTCCGCCGCAATGGGTGGTGTTTGTTGTACTGCTGAATTTAGGGTTACAGTTTTTTGTTCACACTCAATGGATAAAGACACTGGGACCTGTGGAGTGGATTTTTAATACCCCGTCTCATCATCGCGTTCATCATGGCGTAAATCCTCAGTACATCGACAAAAATTACGCGGGCATTTTAATCATTTGGGACAAGCTATTTGGCACCTTCGAGCCGGAATCTGAGTCGGTGCGCTATGGGATCCCCAAGCCAGTGAACAGCTTTAACCCTCTGGTGGTGACTTTTGCAGAATGGAAACAAATGTGGCGAGACGCCACGCAGCCCAATCTGAGTTTCCGACAACGATGGCAGTGCTTGTTTGCACCACCAGAACAAGCACAAGGTCACACGATAGACGTGGAAGCATCACGTGAGAGATAGCGGTTTTCCATCGTGTGGGCAAGCTAACATATTCTAAGAAAATAACCCTTTATTCTCATAGGGTTATTTTTAGAACTCAGCTTGTCAGGAGCCCCGCATGACAGACGCTATGCATGCCATTGTTACCCATCCGCACTTAACCCCATCGCAGAAAACGTTAGCGCTCGCTGCGCAAGCCGATGCGGCTTTGCCCTACGTACCTTGCAGCCGAGCGCTCGTGGCTGCGATGGAGCAGGGTGTGATTGGCGATATGTTTGAGGGTCACGCTCCCTTTAAACCGCGTTATGTGTTGCCTGATTATGCCCGCTTTTTAAAACGCGGGTCGGAGTATTTGGCGTTAACGCCGGCAACCGATCTAGAGGATGCGCTGATGAAGCTCATGGTGCTTTACCATCATGTGCCTTCGGTGACCAATATTCCGGTGTTTTTGGGCTACCTCGATCAACTCTTGCTGCCATATTGCGAGGATGTGAGTGATGAACATTTGTATCAAGCGCTGAAGCGATTCTGGATCCAGCTCGATAGAACACTGCCAGACGCATTTATGCATGCCAATATTGGCCCAGATGATAATCGTGTTTGTCGCATGATTTTGCGCATCGACGCAGAACTGCAGCAAGTCGCTCCAAACCTGACCTTAATGGTGGATCCGTCTCGTACCCCGCGCACCCTAGTTCGGCAGGCGACAGATAACATCATTGCCTGTAGCAAGCCACATATTGCTAACTGGCCGGTACACCAAGCCACATTTGGTGATGCAGAGGCTCACTCGCCCAATATGGGGATTGTGAGCTGTTACAACGCGCTACCGATTGGAGGCGGTGCGAACACCTTGGTGCGCCTTAATTTAAAAAAAGTTGCAGAAGAAGCCAATGATCTCTCGACATTGCTCTCGCACACCTTGCCACATTACGGTGCATTGATGGTGGAGCTGATCGATGCACGCAGTCACTTTCTGCATCAAGAATCGCACTTTTTTAATAGCTTTCTGGTGCAGGAAGGCTTAATTGATGAGAAAAAATTTGTCCCCATGTTTGGCGTGTACGCGATGGCTGAAGCGGTCAATACTCTAATGGCACGCCAAGGCCTACGTGGCGAATATGGTCACGATGCAGCGGCGAATGAGATGGCACACGATATCACCAAAGCATTGAGTACGTTTGTAGCAGAGACTCCAGTGAAGTATGGCTGGCGTGGGCGAGCGTTGCTGCATGCGCAAGGTGGGTTATCCATTGACCAAGGGACCACTCCGGGGGTGCGGATTCGTTACGGTTATGAACCGGATCCTGTCACCCATTTACAGGCGCTTGCGCCATTACACCCTTACTTTGAAGCGGGTGTGAGCGAGATCCTGACATTGGATGACACCATTAAAGGTAATCCTGATGCATTAACCGATTTATGTTTAGGGGCGCTGCAATCCGGGCTGCGTGAATTCACTGCGAATACAGATGGGAATGATCTTGTGCGTATCACCGGCTATATGGTGAAAAAGTCGGAGATTGCCCAGTTTAAACAATCGGGCTCTCGCACCAATACCACGGTATTGGGCGCAGAAGCTTCTGAGATGACGACAGTGACAGCGCGGCAGCCAAGAGTCGTGAGTGCGGAATTTCTCGCGGGCGCGCGTTGGACAGACACACATGAGCCATCCTAAGCAGGAGAAAATATTGGGGCCAGTGGCTCGGGTGGCGAGTGTGTTGCCCTATTCCTGTGTCGATGGTCCCGGTAATCGGATGGTGTTTTTTCTGCAAGGTTGCCAATTTCGTTGCCCAGGGTGCCACAACCCTGAAACCATTGAACGTGACAGTGTAAGCGCATTCGATATGTCTTTGGCCGAGGCGGTGACGGCGATTTATCAACAACGGCACTTTATTCGTGGCATTACAGTCAGTGGTGGTGAGGCCAGTCTGCAATGGCGCTTTGTCCGCGCGCTTTTTCACGCGGTCAAACAGCACCCTGAATTAGCCCACCTTACATGCTTAATCGACACTAATGGCGGTGTGTCATGTCAGCGTTGGCAGGCGTTGTCATCCTACATGGACGGTGCCATGGTGGATATGAAAGCATGGGGTGATGACACGCATCGGGCCTTGACCGGACATTCGTCCCGCCGTGTGCGTGACAGCCTAAGTTGGCTGGCGAAGCAGGGAAAATTGCAGGAAGTGCGGCTGTTACTGATCCCCGGGTATACCGACTGGCAAGCTAATCTGTCGCCACTCTGTGCCTATTTATATGATTTGCAGCAAATGCAGTTGGCGCAGGGAAATGTGTTTTCCGTGCGTTTAAATGGCTTTCACCGCGCAGGTGTGACGGGTGATGCCAGTAATTGGCCAGAGGCAACACACGCGCATCTCGATACCATAAAAACCGCCTTGCAAACGGCAGGACTGCAAACCGTGACCATGCCACCACCTGAGTTACTGACGACTGAGGCAAGTAAATTCAACGTTTAATGAAGAAGTGGGATATTTAGAATATTGCTAAACTAGGTACTTTTGCACTTTGTCGCTACTGAGTGAGCGCTTTGGCGTAGAATCCCAATTTGAATAACGATAGCAACGGCCGTTACCGCGGCGGCAGCGTAGACAAGCTGAGTCACCGAAAGACCGTGGCCGAGCCACAAACCACCTAATAGGGTACCCACCGCACCTCCTAAATAGTTTGACGAACTATTCAGTGCAACCACCGCGGCGCTGTGCTCCGGTTGGAGGCTAATCAGCGTATGTTGCTGTGGCGCAAGCGACGACCAACCAGCGGCGCCCCACAAGAAGAAGGGTAAAAAGGCCATTATTGCAGTTAACGACAAACTGCTCGGAATACTCAAGCTATTAGGAATGCTAAAGATAGCCACACACATCAGCGTCAGTACGGCGAGCAGGATTGCCTTTGGATGTTTTACCCAGTCGATGATATGGCCGATGGTGAAGCTACCCACCATGCCGCCTAGCCCCCAAACCCATAAATAGGGTGTGAGGTTAGTGTGTTGTGTGATGCCCGTAATCACAGGTGCGAGGTAAGCGTAAAGCCCCAAGCTAGCGACAGCAGTCAGGAAGGTGACAGCAATGGTGGCAGACACCGAGCGATTGGCGAGCAATGCGACACGCGCTTTCAGCGATGGCGGTGGCGCGACACAGATATGGGGCACCCCAAGCAGCACCCCAATCAAGCCAATAAGCGCGATACCGACTACAACGGCGAAAACGCCTTGCCACCCCAGCCAAGTGGCGAGAGCAAGACCGGCTGGTACGCCGATGACAGTACCTGCGCTCATGCCACCCAGTAACAGTCCTAGTGCGCGACCTTTCTTTTTTGCAGGTACCAAAGAGGCGGCACTCGCCGCCGCTAAAGGTGAGAAAATACCGGCGCCGATACCGGCCAGCGCGCGGCTTGCCAGCAACATGTTTAAGTGCGTGCTGAATATCGTGACAAGGTTAGCGAAGATAAACACCAGCATCGATAGCACGAGCGCCTTTTTGGTTGGAAAGCCGGCTAATAATGTCGCGAGTACTGGTGCGGAAAGGGCGTAGCACAACGTAAAAGCCGTCACCATCTGTGCGGTTTGTGCTTCTGTGATCTGAAAACTGGTCGAAATGTCCGGAATAATTCCTGCCACGACATAGGCATCCATCCCGAACGCAAACATGGCAATGGGTAAAAATAAAATGTTTTTCATGGGCATCCTAGCGCGTGAGTTTTTGAAAAGTCGCGTATGTGTCGCCATTTAGCGTGCGATGGCGAGGGGATAAAAGCGAGTACCTGTGTTATGCGTTAGGAATGTAACAAAATGTGACTAGAAGCTTCAATAACAACCCATTGAAATAGATTGTGATGGAAAGGCAACTATTTTTGACAATATAAACAAAGCTTTATGCGGAAGGGGAACGGACTCGACCACCGGATGAGCCGGTGGTCGACTTACTACTTAAACGTTAGAAGTGATAGCTAATCATCGCTTGGGCTGCCCATTGGTTCGCGCTATCTACGATTGGCGAATCGGCAATGTCGCTGCCTAGGCGGGTATATTGAGAACTTTGGCTAATATCCCATTTCTCGCCAAGTGGCATCACGAGTTTATAACCAACATTGTAAGCAAAACTGTCATCACCTTTGTACGCGGCGCGTTGTGCGGTGGCTTCGCTGTCTTTCACGCCAAAGTAGTGGTCAACATAGTCTTTGCTCAACCAATCAACACCTGCATAAGGTACAAAGTCCACTTTACCGATATGGGTGAGGTGCATGTACTTCATGCCTGCGTTATAGCCTTTGTATTCGCCGGTAATATCGTGTCCAACATACGTAGACAGCACACCACCTTTACCGGTATTGATGTCTAAGTTCAGGCCAGCATCAATGGCTGGATCGCGTGTTTGCATGCCTTTTAGGCTATCGGCATCTTTGCTTTTGTAGCCAGGGGTTAAATGACCGATATAGGCGTTTAGGTTAAAGGTGTCATCATTTTTACCTAAAAAGCGATAATTGAGTCCATTGTTGAGGTCAGCGTTAAAGTTCTCACCATGATAACCAATGTTAAATTGTGGATAGGTAACTAAATCCTGATCTTTGTAAAGATCACTGGTGGTGCCAATGCCCACGCCAACAACCGCTTGACCTTCGTGTGAGTAGATGTTTCCGTTACGAATATAGGTGTCGCCAGCATATGCAGTACTAGAGGCGATCGCTGCGATAACAATTGCAAGTTTTTTCATGATTACTTCCTTTAATAATGTATTGACCGCTTGGGTGATGAAGAATGTAATCGCAGCCGTGGCAAGAGAGTATCCTCAGTTCGTCCAGACATTGTCTGACCTCTGTCAGAGTAGGAATCAGTTGAATCAGCTAGGCAATTGGTATACTTGTTACCTTTTAGTGATGATGTGACGAATCAAAATGGAAGAGAAACTGCACCTGTTTGTGGTCGAGGATGACCCCAAAATGCGCGCATTGTTAACGGAATACTTCGAAGCGCAAGATTATACCGTAACCGCATTGGCAGAGGGCACAGGCGCGGCAGAGCAAATATTGGCAGCACAGCCTGATTTGGTATTGCTGGATCTCATGCTGCCCGGCGACGATGGGCTGACAATTTGCCGACAGATCCGCAATGGTTATCACGGTAGAATTTTGATGTTAACCGCCAGTGATGACGATTTTGATCATGTGGCAGCGTTGGAAATTGGGGCCGATGACTTTGTCAGTAAACCGATTAAACCCCGCGTGCTTATGGCGCGTGTGCGTATGCTGTTGCGTCGTCAATCAGAGGCAGCTATGCAGTCTACGCCGTCAGGGCTACTGCAATATGGTGGCCTCGTGCTCAATCAAGCGCGCCGGCAATGCCAACTGGATGAACAAAGTATCACGTTAACGGAAAGTGAGTTTGATCTTCTCTGGCAATTGGCCTCGCACCCCGATGCCGTGCAGTCGCGAGATACGCTTACCCAAGCACTACGCGGGATTGAGTACGATGGTATCGACCGAACTGTGGACAACAAAATCGTCACGCTGCGCAAAAAACTGATGGATGATTCTGCCAGCCCCCGCCGAATTATTACGGTACGGGGCAAAGGCTATTTATTTGTGCCCGACACCTGGTAATAACAACCAGGTTGCGATTTGGGTTTGGATTGAGGTAGGGGCATGCGCCGCATTTATTTGGAGTTCTTCTTTGGCTTGGTCATCATTTTCTTCGCGAGTTTGGTGACGTATGTCGTTTTAGTCTATGAAATAGCAGAAGATCATGAGGCGATCCTTCTTCAGCATCGCGCAGATGGTCTGGTGGATATGCTCGATATCATAGAGGCCACCTCTGGCACGGATGCCGCGCTTGATGCACTCAATGTGTATACCAATAAAGCAGAATTTAAGCTAGAAACCCACTCAGCGAGTGCGCTACCAAAAGCCGTGAAAGCGTTTTTTGACCGTACGGATAGGCAGTTCGATGTCTACTACGATGATGACGATAAATTATGGTTTCATCTTGCGGATCAACAGACGTTTTATGCGATGCAAGAGGACGCTGAATCGCCGCTTTACCGAGATATTGAATTCGAAGAGAACCTGTTGATCGTCTTCCTCTTTATCGGATTTGCGATTTATAGCTTTTTTATGGTGTGGTTTTTAAGTCGACGCGTTCGTGCGCTGGAGAAAACGGCATTGCAATTCGCCAGTGGTGATTTAACTGCCCGCGCGTCGACACGGAGCCATCTTCGCGTTGGATCGCTGAATCGCACCTTTAATCATATGGCTGAGCGTATTGCCAACCTTGTCAGCAGTAGCCGTGCCTTGACCAACGCGGTTGCACATGAATTGCGTACTCCCGTGTTTCGTATCCAGTGGCAAGCAGAGCTGTTGAGTGAGAGTGCGCTGGACAATAAGCAGCAACAAAAAGTCGCCAGTATCATTGAGGATACCGATGAAATGGCATCATTGGTTGATGAGCTTCTGTATTTGGCCCGTGTCGATCATCCTAATACGCTCTTTACGCCGCAAACGCTGGAGACGTCTGTGTGGATGAAAGAGCAATGGCCACGTTGGCAAACGTTGAGCACCAAGTCCATGAGCTTGGATGCACCGCAGGACTTGCCGCGTGTTGAGGCGGATCCGCACTTGTTAAAACGGGTGATCACCAACTTAATTGGTAATGCAGAGAAGTATGCGACCAGTCAAATAGCTGTGCGTGTGTATTGTGAGGACACACAGCTGGTGATTGCGGTCCACGATGATGGTGAGGGCGTGGAATCATCACACTGGCCGTTTATCTTTGATGCCTTTTACAGTGTGGATCGTTCCCGCGATAAAAAGCGTTCCGGCTATGGCTTGGGGTTGGCGATCGTCAAGCAAATTGTCATTCGTCACGGCGGCCATGTTGAGATTGACCATAGTGATTTAGGCGGCGCATGTTTTCGGGTCATCCTATCCCTACAAACATGATGTCACCCTGCCAGTGCTAAGTTGAGAGGGCGGTATTCGTCGCCAACGGGTATTTCGCGTATAATACCGCCCACATCGACAACATTAGGGGCACTATGAAACACCGTACCTTCGTCTTTATCGGCATGGCGATTCTTGCTGTGACCGTCACCATTTTGATCTCGTGTCAGCGCCCCCAAGCTCCCCTTGTTCCTGATTTCCAATCGTTTGCTGCGGGGGCAGAGCGCAAGCAGGCGTTTTTTGATTATTTCACCCCTGTGGTTAATGCAATCAATAGCCAAATACTGGCGGATCGCACCGCATTAATGGCATGGCATGCACGTAAGAGTGAGTTAAGTAGCCGAGAAATAAAACGCGTCCAAGCGCTTGCTGAACAGTATGAGCTGGCAGACTTCGATGTCGGTCACGACGCGGATTGGATGGCATTGATCCAAAGGGTGGATATCATTCCGCCGTCGTTAGTGTTAGCGCAGGCAGCCAATGAGAGTGCGTGGGGCACGTCGCGGTTTGCACGGGAAGGGAATAACTACTTCGGCCAGTGGTGCTTCAGTAAAGGCTGTGGACTGGTGCCCAAGCAACGTGCGGAAGGGAAAGTGCACGAAGTCGCAGCCTTTGATAACCCGCAAACCTCGGTACAAAGCTACGTCAACAACTTGAATACCCATGCCGCGTATCAAGGGCTACGCGAGATCCGCGCCAACCTGCGTGAGCAGAATAAACCGCTGTCTGGCACAGCACTTGCCAATGGATTAGTACGCTATTCAGAGCGAGGCCAAGCCTATGTGGACGAGTTACAAGCGATGATCCGCCACAACCAACTGGACATGCTCGACCAGCCATCTTCCTCATCCAATAACGACTAGGAAAGCCAATGATTACCCGTTTGCCTCGGTGGGTTGAAGCCGGGGCGTTTGTGTTAGCACTGATCGCCGGTACCATCAATGCGATCGGTTTGTTGGGCTTTGAACATCAAGCTGTGTCGCACGTGTCAGGCACCGCAACGCAATTTGGCTCGGGGTTGTTTGCAGGCCAATGGACACAAGTTATCCAATTGGGTGGCTTATTGTTGGCTTTTTTCCTCGGTGCTGCGATTTCCGGATGCTTATTGCATGGCAGCACGCTTAAATTGGGCCGCCATTACGACTCGGCACTGTTTGTCGAAGCTGGGCTGATTATGGTGGCGTTTTATTTTCTTTCTCGCGGGTTTGCCATTGGTCAGTTAGCCGCCTCGGCAGCGTGCGGCTTGCAGAATGCGATGGCGACCACCTACAGCGGCGCGATTGTGCGATCAACCCACTTAACTGGCATCTTTACCGATTTAGGATTGATGCTAGGGGGGAAGCTGCGCGGCAATCCAGTGGATAAGCGCAAACTGATGCTCTTTTTACTGATCGCGTCTGGCTTTATCGTCGGCGGGGTAGTGGGCGCAGCGCTCTTTGCGCACTTCCATTTTGCTGCCCTGCTGTTTCCCGCAGGGTTATGTTTTGTGGTGGCTCTGTGTTATCGCGGGTATATGACACGCCAGCGTTTAGTGACCGGCACTAGCAGCAAGTAATTATACAACCTATTAACAATGCGCGTTTTCGCGCATTTTTTAATGTATTTGTTGTGCATCGCATCGATTTTGATCATTTCACCCACTCTTCACGGTGATTGTCGAGCCAACTCCTTGTGGCGATGGTTTCCCGTGTCACCATTCGCGCGTCTTTTGGCGGCTAAAAGTTTGTCTTAAATCAAACAAGTGTGAGTTTGCGTTTCGAATTCGCGCATTATGTGATGATCTCGCCGTCTTTGTGACACGGAAAATGCCACACTCCCGTTACGATACAGTAACAAGGAGGCCCCATGCCAAATAGCCAGTATATTGAAACGGATGTGGTCATCATCGGTGGGGGTGCAACCGGCACCGGCATCATGCGAGATTGCGCACTGCGTGGCATCTCATGCATTTTGCTCGAACGTGACGATATCGCGGCTGGGACATCGGGGCGCAACCATGGCTTGCTGCATTCCGGGGCTCGTTACGCGGTCACAGACACCGAATCGGCCCGTGAATGCATTCAAGAAAACACCATCCTTAAATCCGTTGCTCGCCACTGCGTGGAAGATACCAGCGGACTCTTTATCACCTTGCCGGAAGATGATTTAGCATACCAAGACACCTTTATTGCCAGTTGCGATAAAGCCGGTATTCCGACCCGAAAACTGACACCACGTGAAGCATTAGCGTTCGAACCCAACGCGAATCCGGCGATGATTGGTGCAGTGCAGGTGCCGGATGGCATTATCGATCCGTTTCGCTTGTGTGCCGCGAATGTGTTGGACGGCAAAGAGCACGGCGCCAAGGTGTTTAACCATACCCGAGTGATGGGATTAATTCGTCAAGGGGCGACGGTGCAAGGCGTCCAGTGTTTGCATACCCTCACCGGCGAGCGTTTTGCCATTATGGCCAAGCAAGTGATCAATGCCGCAGGGATTTGGGGACAGACAATCTGCGAGTATGCCGATCTGAATATCAAAATGTTCCCCGCCAAGGGCTCATTGCTGATCCTCGACTATCGGATTAACAACCGAGTGATCAACCGCTGTCGTAAGCCAGCAGACGCTGACATCTTGGTGCCTGGTGACACCATTTCTTTAATCGGCACCACCTCTGAGCACATCGAGTACGATCAGATTGATAAGCTCGCGGTGACGCCACAAGAAGTGGATGTGCTGATGCGTGAAGGGGCTAAACTCGCTCCCATTATGGCCAATACACGCGTGTTGCGCGCCTACGCGGGCGTACGGCCGTTGGTTTCGGTAGATGATGATGGCAGTGGCCGTAATATCAGTCGTGGCATTGTGTTAATCGACCACCAAGCACGCGATGGGCTGGAAGGCTTGATCACTATCACTGGTGGTAAGCTCATGACCTATCGTTTGATGGCCGAGCAAGCCACAGACTTGGTGGCTGAAAAGCTGGGTAACCGCAACCGCTGCCAAACTGCGACCCGTCCGCTACCGGGCTCTGAGCCTTCTAAAGGGATCCGTAAAGCCAGCGCCAGCTTGGTAAAACCTGTCTATCAATCCGCCTATTACCGTCATGGTGAGCGCGTTAGCCATTTTTTAGATGAAAGTGACGACAGCCAAGCGGTGATTTGCGAATGCGAAATGGTGACCAAGGGCGAGGTGAACTATGCGATTCAATCGCTGGATGTGAAAAATCTCACCGATCTGCGTCGGCGCACCCGTCTGGGCATGGGGCCTTGTCAGGGTGAGCTGTGCAGCTATCGTGCCGCCAGCTTATTCAGTGAATTGGCTGGAGTAGATGGCCAAGCCAGCGCAGGGCTGCTGGTGGACTTTCTCGAAGAGCGCTGGAAAGGCGTGAAACCCATTTTTTGGGGTGATGCGCTACGCGAAGCCGAATTTAGTTATTGGATTTATCAAGGATTATTTGGCGCCGGTGAGGTGTCAACGCCGCCGAAGACACCACACAGTAGCGCTGAGATAAAGCGTGCTACATCGTCGATGTCAGCGGCTGATCAGGAGGTATCACAATGATCCACTACGATATCGCAGTGATTGGTGGCGGCATTGCCGGGTTTACTGCCGCATTGCGGTCACTGGAAGCGGGCAAGAAAACCGTGATGATTAGCGCCGGACAAAGCGCGCTGCATTTTTCTTCAGGCTCGATTGATGTATTGGGCCATTTTCCCAATGGCGAGCCGGTCAGTCAGCCTTTTGAAGCGATTCCGAAACTGGTGCGCCAACATCCTGAGCATCCGTATGCCAAAGTCAGCCTAGATGAGATCACCCAGTCACTCGCTTGGTTCCAACACCAACTGAGTGCGCAAAAGGTGTGTCTGTATCATCAAGAAGATAATGCCAACCACGGCCGTATTACGCCTCTGGGCACTGTGCGGCCGACGTGGCTGTCGCAAGGGCATGTGTATCAGCATCGCGGCCCGCGACGTTTCTCTGGTTTGTGTTTTGTCGTCATTGAAGGCTATCGCGATGCACAGCCGACCTTAGCGAAAGATACCATTACCGCCCAGCGTGATTTTGCATCCTGCCCAAGTCGCACCATTACTTTGTCGATTCCGGGTGCCGAGCGATTACGCCGCAACCGCAACGAGCTGCGCTCGGTGGATCTTTCCCGTTTATTGGCTGAACCTGAGGCCTTTGACAGCCTGTGCGAGCAGTTAATTGCGCAATCCGGCCCAGATGAGCTGGTGATTTTACCCGCCATCATTGCCGATGTGGCAGGTGAGCGAGGTATGGATGCGCTGAAACAGCGCACCGATCGTTGTTTTCACGAAGTGCCGACCATGCCGCCCTCGCTGCTGGGGATCCGTATTGAGCGTGCGTTACAGCGGGCCTTTGCTAGCGCGGGTGGAGTATTGCTGCGTGGCGATCAAGTGACCGGTGGCGAGTTTGACGACAACGGTCGCCTTACCGCCTTGCATACGCGTCAGCTCGAAGATATTCCCTTAACTGCAGAGGCGGTGATCTTGGCCACGGGTAGCTACTTTAGTCGCGGTCTCAATGCCGATCGCACTCAGGTGAGCGAACCGACGTTGGGGTTAGATATGGTGCAAAGCCCTGATCGGAGCGAGTGGCACAACGACGACTTTTTCAGTCAGCAAAGCCACCCCTTTATGGCGTTTGGCATTAACACCGACAACCAACTGCGGCCCACCGCACGCGGCAAACGTTGCCAAAACCTGTTTGTGTGTGGTGCGGTACTTAGTGGTTACGACCCCGTCTATGAAGGCTGTGGCGGTGGTGTCGCGATTGCAACCGGCTACGCCGCCGCGCAACGTGCTCTCGCTGTGATGGCGAACGCTAAGGAGGCGTCCCATGCTAACTGAATGGCTGAAACAGCGTGACTATAGCGACCATGCGCCGCAACCCACCAGTTTTGACCAATGCATTAAATGCACGGTCTGTACTGTGTATTGTCCGGTATCAAAAGCGAACCCAGCGTATCCTGGCCCCAAAGAGTGCGGCCCAGATGGTGAGCGCCTGCGGATCAAAAACCCTGAGTATTATGATGATCTGCTCAAGTTATGCACCAACTGCAAACGCTGTGAGACCGCCTGTCCTTCCGGGGTAAAAATTGGCGATATCATTGCGGTGGCGCGCGGCAAGCACGGCAAGAAAAACATCAATCCTAAGCTGATGCGTGATTACGTGCTGAGCCATACCGACTTGTTTGGCACGCTTGCTAATCCAGTCGCGCCACTGGTCAACGTGATGACCGATCTGAAACCGGTGAAAGCGGTGATGCATGCCACGATTGGGGTGGATAAACATAAATCTCTACCCAAGTATTCTTTTGGCACCTTTCGGCGCTGGATGAAAAGCCAAGCGGCGGCACAAGCGGATTATCCCAAACAAGTCAGTTACTTCCACGGTTGCTATGTGAATTTTAACAACCCGCAGCTTGGGAAAGACTTAGTGAAAGTGATGAATGCGATGGGGTATGGCGTGCAATTGCTCGAGAAACATAAGTGCTGTGGCGTGCCTCTAATTGCCAATGGCTTTTACGATAAAGCGCGCCGCAACGCGACCGCCAATACCGCGATGATTGCCGACGCGGTTGCCGAAGAGCGCCCTGTGATCGCCACTTCATCATCGTGTGCGCTGACGTTAAAAGAAGAGTATCCCCATGTACTGGGAGTAGATAACGCTCATGTGGCAGGGCAAATCAGTTTTGTGACCCGCTTTTTACTCAAAGCGGCCATGAATGGCGAGATGCCCAAGCTCAACCCAATTAATAAACGGGTGGTTTACCATACCCCTTGTCACTTGGAGCGCAGTGGTAATGCGATGTTTACCATTGAGCTATTGCGTATGATCCCGGGATTAGAGGTGATTGTGCTCGATAGCGAGTGTTGTGGCTTGGCAGGTACCTATGGGTTTAAAACCGAGAACTATCAAACCTCGATTGCCATTGGCAGTGGCTTGTTTGCTCAGATTGAAGCCGCGCAGGCGGATTTTGCGATCACTGACTGTGAAACCTGTAAATGGCAAATTGAAGAAAACACGTCGCTGGAAGCCTTGCATCCGGTGAGTGTGCTAGCGATGGCCGTTGGAGAGCCAGCAGCGTCGTAGTATTCGTCGCAAAGAAAAACGCCACCCAATGCGGTGGCGCTTTTGTTACGTGCCCAGTCAGATTTACTGCTTAGCTTGCGATGTGCTCGATGCAGTCGATTTACCCATCGACTCTTCAAGCAAAGATTTCAGCACACTGATTGTCATGAGGATCAGAAGAATACTGATAGGTAATGCGGTGACCATATTGGCCGTTTGCAGTGCTTTCAAGCCGCCTGCGACCAACAGCACGGCGGCAACCGCCCCGATCATCGACCCCCAAAAAATACGGAAACGCTTCGGTGGATGCTCATTGCCCATTGAAAGGATCGTGGTAAGCACCAGCGTGCTAGAGTCCGACGAGGTGATAAACCAGCTAAATAGCAAGAAAATCATCATGGCATTGAGGATCCATCCCGTGATGCCACCGCCGGTGATCCCATCGGCACTGGCAAAGAGTGCAGCGGGTAAGTCCCAGCTATTCACCAAATCAATGATCCCTGCGCTACCAATCCCAGTGTCAGCGACAAGCTCTTGATGTAGGGCATTACCACCAAAGATAGCGAGCCAAGCAAAAATCATCAGTGTCGGCGCGCACAGCACACCAAAGATAAATTCGCGTAGGGTACGACCGCGTGAAATACGCGCAATAAACAGGCCAATAAAGGGCGCCCACGCAATCCACCATCCCCAGTAGAAAATGGTCCACGCGTTTTGCCATGCAGAAGGGCCTTGCTCATCAGGGAACCACAGTCCCATTGGCATAAAGTTCACCAAGTAGTCACCCAGCGAGACGCCAAAAATCTGAATCAGCCAAGCTGTCGGGCCACCAAACAGGAAGTAGGCGATCACAAGGGCCGAGACAATAATGTTCCATTCAGAGATAATCCGAATCCCTTTACCCACGCCAGATAGCGCAGACATAATGGAAGCCACAGAGATCAGCGCAATGAGTATTACCTGAGTGACTACGCCGGGATCAATCCCAAATAAACGATCCAGCCCCACGGCAATTTGGCTGACGCCTAACCCCAGTGAGGTCGCAACCCCAAATACACAACCCAGCACGCCAAGAATATCGATGGCATGCCCCATCGGGCCATAAATACGCTCACCAATGAGTGGATAGACGGTCGAACGTAGGGCCAGAGGCAGTTTCTTACGAAACGAAAAATAGGCCAACGCGAGCCCGACAATCACATACACCGCCCAGCCATGAAAGCCCCAATGGAAATAGGTAACTCGCAACGCATCGGCGGCACGGTCAAAGCCCATGGTGGTCGCCCCAGCCATATCGGCATACGGGTTGTTGGGGTAGCCGAACGCACCACTTGTATCAAAGTAGAACGTGGGTTCGGCTACCCCAAAAAACAGTACGCCAATCCCGACACCAGCCGAAAAAAGCATGGCTAACCAAGAAAACGTGCTGAACTCGGGGCGATCGTCATCATCTCCCAGACGGATGCTGCCTAAGCGCGTGACGGCAATGATCAAACTGGTCGTGAGAAGCAGCACTAGCACCATCATGTAGTACCAACCAAAGGTGGATTCGACCCAGCCTCGTGCAGTTGCAAAAATCGTGGCAGCAAGATCGGTGTTAAAGCCTGTAAACAGAACGAAGGCGAAAACCAGAAGGGTAGCGGCGATCATCATATTTTTGTGAACGCCTTTGAAAAGGCCGCTTTGGGTTACGCGGTTTTCAAATGGGTGGTAAGTCGGGCGCATTGATTCGGCGCCGGGTGTACTTCGTGTACGTTGCGTTGACATGAATAACTCCTCTTTCAAACGCGAAAAATTAGGGTAGCGGTAAGCGCTAATGGTGCTCCTTAAACAAGCGGAAAAATTGACGAACTATCGGCTCGCCGCATGGCTGCTGTCGGCAAAAATTGGCAGCCTGTGAAAACGAATTCGGGCAGCAATGTACTCAATATTCGCTATTTTTGCAAAAAAATGAGGGAACCTTATTTGGACTCAGTGGTGAGCAGCTATTTTTAAGCTACAGTGCGGTGATTTTAAGTTTCTTATCTGGCGTGTTGTGGGGCAATGGTATCGACCATTTTTCCCATAAACTCAGTCGTAATGCATTATTGCTGAGTAACTTATTCGCTCTACTGGCATGGGGTGCGCTCATTCAAGGGGCAACGCAATACGTGATCGCCACTGGCATTCTCACTGCGGGTTACTTGGCGGTGTGGTTGGCTGAAAAATGGATTCGAAAGAGCGAACGAGAGGAAGAGCAGCCCGCCGCTTACCAAGTGATGCGCGGCCGTTTGACTGCGGGTGTTGTGGGCTGTCATGGTTTACTGTTACTGGTGGCATAACGTCTGCTTTTGGCTTACTACAGTCAAGAGTTTTTGTGACAATGAAAAATGGACTTAGAGTGAACCTATCACAGTGATTGGTCGTACCCGTTAGCCTACTGACAAAAGAATAATTAGTCTTTTATCAATGCCAATAGGTGTAGCGGGGGGCAAAATGACGATCATTCAATACCTACGAGTAATCTTTCTCACATTAGGCGTCGCAAGTCATTGAAGCTTTGAGCGCAGACAGTGAGAGTATCGGCAAAGTGTCTGAAGTGATCAGTACAATTGCAGAACAAACCAACCTGTTGGCATTGAATGCTGCGATTGAAGCGGCGCGAGCGGGGGAGGCCGGCCGTGGCTTTGCGGTGGTCGCTGACGAGGTTCGTGGATTAGCCACTAAAACCCAGTCATCCACGGATGAGATCAATCAAATCATTGAAGGATTGCAAACCAAAGCGCGTCAGGCCTATCAAGTGATGACGGATAGCCAAACGCTTACCCAAAAAAGCTTGGATGATGCGAAACGCGCGGCAGAAGCAATTGAAACGATTAATGCAGCGACACAGCAAGTGTCCGAAATGACCGGAGCGATTGCGACCGCGACCGAAGAGCAAACCACGGCGGCGGGCGATCTGAACCAAAATGTGTCGGCGATCCACCGTGCCGCGGAGTCGCTCGCAGAGACTGCAGAGAAAACGCGGGACGCCTATGAGCGACTGGAGAAAGAAAACGCCAGCATTCGCGAGCAAGCCCAAGCGTTTCGACTCTAACATCTCACAGTAGTCATAAATGCAAAATGCGCCTAACTGGCGCATTTTTTGTGGGATGAGCTGAATTAGCGAAATAAATAAAGAGACAGAAAGTAATTCACGTTGTGATTGATGGTTCGTAACACCGCGGTTGTGCTGGCGTTGGTCTGCTCGGAAACATCCCAGGGTACAAACTTGCCATAGCTGGGCAGTGCAAGGCCCGATTGCACTGCGGCGGGCGAAAGGGCGACTAAATAGTCAACATAGTTTAACGATAAGCCGGCCAAAGGCACCGGCACAATGTCCGCGGTTGAGATTTGAAATTGAATCAACGCCCGTGCGGCCGGCTCGGTTGCCATGTCAGGGCTGGTGTGACAGCACACGATCTCAAAAAAAGCTCCGGCTTTGTTCTGCATAATGGCGCTTGCCATTAACGAGGCGCCTTGAAACCCATCACACAAAAATAGAACCGACGGTTTACTGGGTTGGGATTGGGTGTTTTTTATTCTCGCTCGATGCGACTTAATTGAGCGCGCGAGGCTATCGTTTGGCTCCGCCATGATGAATCCTTACGGCTGTTTCCTGTTTTACACCAGGATGTTGTGCAGCCCCATGCCGCACGACTTAATTGGTGCTTTTACCCGCTTATAATCGGTGTTGCAGCACGAAAAAGCTTAGCTATATCCTAGCGATACCGCCGCGCAACGCGAGCGTGTGAGCGCCAATTTTTGCGTTGCTTACCAAAGGATCGGCCTGTCATTAAAGCTTCATCGTCTCATCAAGGAAGTGTCACGAACCCTGCTTAAGGTGTTTCACAGCTAACCGAGTTCTTCGTCATGTGCAGGTTGGACAATTTGCACAGCACTAACTTAAACAATCGACTTGGAGGTTGATGTGAAACTCAAAGCTCTCTTTGCTGCTACTACAGTATCAATGGCCGTATTGGCCGCGGGTAGCGCAACGGCCGCAAACCGTGACTACATTAGCATCGTTGGCTCTTCTACCGTTTACCCTTTTGCTACTGTGGTTGCTGAGCGCTTCGGTCGCACGTCGCAATACTCAGTACCCAAAATCGAATCAACTGGTTCAGGCGGTGGCTTGAAGCTGTTCTGTGCAGGTGTGGGTGAAAATACACCAGATATCACGAATGCATCACGCAAAATCAAAAGCTCTGAGATTGAGCGTTGTAAAGCCAATGGCGTAGACGACATCGTCGAAATCAAAATTGGTTATGACGGCATCGCCTTTGCGAACTCAAAAGCATCGCCACAATATGACGTATCACTGAAAGATCTTTACACCGCACTGGCTAAAACCGTGCCAGACGGCAAAGGCAACTTCATCGACAACCCACACAAAACGTGGAAAGACGTGAACCCATCGCTGCCGAAAACCAAGATCGAGGTGCTAGGTCCACCACCAACGTCAGGTACGCGTGATGCGTTTGTTGAACTCGCCATGGAAGCAGGCTGTTCTCAATATCCTGAAATCGCCGCGCTAGAAGACAGTGATGAAGATAAATTCAAAGCCATTTGTCACGGTATGCGTGAAGATGGTGCCTTTATTGAAGCGGGCGAAAACGACAACTTGATCGTGCAAAAGCTTGAAGCGAATCCAGATGCGTTCGGTATCTTTGGTTACAGCTTCCTCGAGCAGAATGCCGATAAAGTTCAAGGCGCAAAAATTGCCGGTGTTGAGCCGACGTTTGATGCGATTGGTAGTGGCGAGTATCCCGTATCACGCTCACTCTACTTCTATGTGAAGAAAGCGCATGAAGATGTGATCCCAGGCTTAAAAGAGTATGTGAATGCCTTTACAGCGGAAGATGCCATCGGTGAATTGGGCTATTTGACCGACCGTGGCCTGATCCCATTGGCGAGCAAAGAATGGAACAACGTACGTACTGCAGCGGTGAACCTAAACCCGAATCTGTAATTGCAGTGTGAACGCGAAAAGGTGGCACACAGGCTGTGTCACCTTTATTCGTGTTCAGGAGGAACAATGACCACATCCATGTTGATGACCGTAATTGCGCTGATTGCAATTTCAGGCTTCTTTCTTGCTCGAACACGTTCAATCAAACTGGCTGATATGGCTGGTGGATTGAGCAAGCTTCACTCTCGCCCCAATTACTATGGCTCCTATGTTGCGATTCTCGCTGCTATTCCGGCGTTAATATTACTGCTGCTATGGCAAGCCGTGGAGCCGAACTTGATCCACAGTTTGGTGATGGCACAGATCCCAGATAGCTACCTTGTGCGCATCAATAGCCATGATTTGGTCTACAGCCAAATCGGTAACATTGCCAGTGGCATCACCCAAACTGACGATGCTGTCTTGTTAGCAGCGGCTGAACACTATCAATCCCTCCATGCGTTAGGGAACACCTTGCGTTTTACCGCCATGACAACATTGGCGTTGGCCGGGTTTGCCTTTGGATGGCGCTCGCTGCGGCCGCGGCTAAGGGCCCGCAACCGTGTCGAGAACGTGATGCAGGCGTTTTTGCTGCTGTGTTCGACGTTAGCCATTCTGACCACGCTAGGCATTGTGCTCTCAGTGCTGTTTGAAGCACTGCGCTTTTTCCAGATGATCTCGATTACCGACTTTATCTTCGGGACGGAATGGTCGCCGCAAATTGCTTTACGCGCAGACCAGCAAGGGGCAAGTGGCTCTTTTGGCGCGATTCCACTGTTCACCGGCACCTTAATGATCTCTTTGATAGCCATGTGCATTGCGGCGCCTGTGGGGCTGATGAGTGCTATCTATCTCGCTGAATACGCCTCACCGCGTGTACGCAGTATCGTGAAGCCGATTCTTGAAATTCTCGCCGGTATTCCGACCGTGGTGTATGGCTTTTTTGCCGCATTAGTCGCGGCACCGGTGATCCGTGACGTTGCACAAGCGATCGGGGTTGAGAGTGCATCCTCCGAAAGCGCACTGGCGGCAGGGTTTGTCATGGGTGTGATGATCATCCCATTTGTGTCTTCATTATCCGACGATGTGATCACCGCCGTGCCGCAGTCATTGCGCGATGGCTCGCTCGGGCTGGGGGCAACGCCATCTGAAACCATCCGCCAAGTGGTTATTCCGGCCGCGTTACCGGGCATTGTCGGGGGGCTCTTGCTTGCCGTATCCCGTGCCATTGGCGAAACCATGATTGTGGTCATGGCCGCTGGCCTTTCGGCTAACCTCACCGCGAACCCACTTGATTCGGTCACCACGGTTACCGTGCAGATCGTGACTCTTCTTGTGGGCGACCAAGAGTTTGATAGCCCGAAAACTCTGGCCGCATTTGCATTGGGTTTGACGCTCTTTGTTGTGACGTTAGCGCTGAACTTTGTTGCGCTCCGTATTGTGAAGAAATATCGAGAACAATATGACTGATAAAATTGCACAGATCGCGCAAAACAAGCGCGCGCGAGTAAAAGCAGGCCTTGCCAAACGACGCGGACGCGAAGGACGCTTTCGTTGGTATGGCATTGGGTCGATTTTGTTGGCGTTTACGTTTTTGGTGGTATTGCTTGGGTCAATCATCTCGCAAGGCTATACCGCCTTCTACACCACAGAAATTCGCCTCACGGTCGATTTAAGCGCCGAAAAGCTTGGCATTGAGGGTAAACCGCTCAATGACGAAACATTGCAATACCTGAGCTATCGCTCGGTACTGGCCGATGCCATTTTTGCTACCTTGCCAGACGTGACGTCACGTACAGATAAGCGCGAGCTATTCCGCTTCCTTTCCACGGGGGCGGAGTACGATTTGCGCGACCGCGTAGCTGCAGATCCTAGCCTTGTTGGACAGCAAATCGATATTTGGGCGCTTGCTGGAGACAACGTCAACCAGTTCAACAAAGGCAATATCGACGGCAACTTACCGGAGTCTTATCGTCAGTTTAAAGACAAGCACATTGGTTGGTTTAAGCAACTGCAAAGCGATGATCGGATCCGTACCGTGTTTAACACCCGCTTTTTCACCAATGGTGATAGCCGCGATGCCGAACTCGCTGGAATTTGGGGGGCGACGGTTGGATCCTTCTACACCTTATTGGTCACCTTAGTGCTGAGCTTTCCGATTGGGGTAGCCGCGGCGATTTACTTGGAAGAATTTGCGCCACGCAACCGCATTACCGAGATCATTGAAATTAACATCAATAACCTTGCGGCCGTGCCTTCGATTGTGTTTGGTTTGCTGGGGCTGGCGGTATTCCTCAACTTTGCTGACTTACCGCGTTCTGCGCCGGTTGTGGGCGGCTTGGTGCTTACCCTTATGACGCTGCCAACCATCATTATCTCCAGCCGTGCCTCTATTAAAGCGGTGCCACCCTCGGTCCGTGATGCTGCGTTAGGGGTAGGGGCCTCTAAGATGCAAATGGTGATTCACCATGTGCTGCCATTAGCGATGCCAGGCATGCTCACCGGCACTATCATTGGGATGGCACAAGCGCTGGGTGAAACCGCACCGCTTCTTATGATCGGTATGGTGGCGTTTATTGTCGACATTCCATCTGGGCCACTCGATGCGGCTACCGCGCTACCTGTACAAATCTATTTATGGGCAGAGAATCCTGAAAAGGGCTTTGTCGAAAACACCTCTGGCGCAATCATGGTGCTGCTGGCATTCCTTGCTTTTATGAATGCCTGCGCCGTGATTATGCGTAAGCGTCTCGAGCGACGCTGGTAAGTCGGGAGAGAAAACCATGACGACAACAACCATGACTAACGGAACTCTTACAGAGCAAACAGTGAACACGACGCCCCAAAATACCGCAGCCCCCAAAGAAACCTGTGGTGTACCCTTTGTTGATAATCCGCGAATGACGGCGCGCAATGTCTTTGTGAACTACGAGCATGGCGCAAAACCGGCGATTGCAGACGTGAGCCTTGATATTGGCGAGAAAGAAGTTCTCGCGATGATCGGTCCATCAGGCTGCGGCAAATCCACTTTTTTGCGCTGTTTAAATCGAATGAATGACACCATTCCCGGCTGTGTGGTGACCGGCGACATCATTCTCGACGGTGAAGATATTCACCACAAAGAGACAGAAATTGTGGAACTGCGCTCGCAAGTGGGCATGGTTTTCCAGCGTCCTAATCCGTTCCCTAAATCGGTGTATGACAACGTGGCCTATGGCCCGAGAATTCATGGACTGATCGACAGCAAAGCCGATCTCGATGAGTTAGTGGAGCAATCGCTGACTCGAGCCGGGCTATGGAACGAAGTGAAAGATCGCCTCGACCAGCCTGCCACAGGTTTATCTGGTGGTCAGCAGCAGCGGCTATGCATTGCTCGCACCATTGCTGTCGCGCCAGAAGTGATTTTGATGGATGAACCATGCTCAGCCCTTGACCCAATTGCCACCGGTATTATTGAAGAGCTGATTGCCGATCTGAAGAAAAACTTCAGCATAGTGATCGTCACGCACTCCATGCAACAAGCCTCGCGTGTGTCTGATCGCACGGCCTATTTCCACTTAGGGAGCTTGGTTGAGGTGAACAGTACCGAAAAAGTGTTCAACGACCCAGAACACAAGCTGACTCATGATTATATTAATGGCCGATTTGGCTAAATAAACGACGGGGCATAGGGTAGAAAAGCGCTGAAAATAGGCTTTTGCTGATAATTTCAGCACTTAAGTGCGAAAAAGTAAAAATAGACTTTACATCGTTCTTAGCAGCCTCTAGTATACGCCCCGTTCCGGAGAGATGGCTGAGTGGTTGAAAGCACCGGTCTTGAAAACCGGCAAGGGTTAATAGCCCTTCTAGGGTTCAAATCCCTATCTCTCCGCCACATACCGAAAAGCCGCTGATAAGTCAGCGGCTTTTTTGCATCTATGCCCCCGCAAACATCCAAATCCTGACCTCACCAACATTTTAGGCGCTTGTGTCTAAACAGCTATTCTGCACTCTGGTACGCTAGTTCTTTATATTTCTGTCTCTTACATGGCCTTTTGGACGCCGCCAACCGAAGGGCGGTAGCGTGGAACGCAACAAAAACGCCCACATGGATGCACGCTTTCTCATGACCGATTCACACTTTTCCTAGGCGAAAAAATAAAAAACACGAATAATCAATCGGTTAAAAGTACAAGCGCGGGGATAATGTGAATACCTCAACCGAGATAGGCGGCATGCATACTATCACCGAAGAGAGATTGATGGGATAGATGGAAAAACCACATGCGTATCATGAGGTTATGGATAAAACAGGACGTACAACGATTTTGACAAATCGAGCACGCGCACTAATACAATGTTAGCTTCATTCTACATTACAAGATATAAGGATTAGTCGTGAAGTACAGTGAAGTATCGGTACAAACGTTTAATAAGTATGCAAAAGAGTATCAAGATAAGTATATGGATTATGCTTTGTATACTGTGACATACGATCATTTGATTGAGTATTTGCCTACAAATAAGACATTGTCTGTATTAGAGCTTGGTTGTGGTCCAGCAAACATCTCAAACTATCTGATAAAGAAAGATTTATCCATAGATGTGTTTGGTATAGATTTAGCTCCCAATATGATTCAGCTTGCAAAAGAGAATATACCTTCTGGTCACTTTGAAATAATGGATTGCCGTGAAATTTCTTGTATTAAGCGGAAGTTTGAACTAATAACCTGTGGCTTTTGCACTCCATATTTATCTAAGATGGAATCCAAAAAGTTAATTCAAGACACA
Source organism: Salinivibrio sp. IB574 (assembly GCF_001996205.1). Classification (NCBI taxonomy): domain Bacteria; kingdom Pseudomonadati; phylum Pseudomonadota; class Gammaproteobacteria; order Vibrionales; family Vibrionaceae; genus Salinivibrio; species Salinivibrio sp. IB574. The sequence goes on from NZ_MUFN01000006.1 coordinate 113,181, forward strand.
CGAAATTTACTTGACGATGGTGGGTTGCTTTATTTAAGTACTATAGTAGGGAATGAGAGCTTATCTGGTTATCAAGAGTCTTCAACCGGTGACCGTGTTTATATTCATTATCACAATGATGAGTTTATAGCTGATAGTTTGAAGGAATCAGGTTTTGAGGTTCTCGATATAGAACACAAAATATTTCATCGTGAAGGTCATGATCCAGTAACGGAAATGTTTATTTACGCAAAAGTCATATAAAGCTAACACATATGAGCCCTTCTCTGGTCAATAGGCACTAGCATTTTTTTGGCTGCGCAGCAGCCAATGCTCTCGAACAACAAAGTCGTCTACTTCGTTCTGTCATTTCCGCCATTAAGTCATTGCTTACGGCAAACACATATAGAAGGTCTCTTACTGCGGTCTCACCGCTGCCTGCCAATCATGTGGAAGGGCCATTAGACATTATTCGGTTAACCCAAGCAGGCGCTATTCAAAAAGAAGGCTAAACGTTTGTTTTCCAGTTATCTTCAGGCTCAGTTTGGGTGTAAGCAACTTTGTTGTTCGCTTGTGTGCGCAACAATGGGGCGGCTAATCAAAGCAAAGGGGCTTGGACAACCATTGGCACAGCAGACCATTGGGGCTTAATGCCCAGTGAACTCAGTCAGCAGCGTGCTCCTTCTCAGCACCAGTTAGACGTTCAGCTCACCCCATTGTGCGACTTACTCGGGTAAGAACTTGTGTTCGTCAAACACGGTTTTGTTCTTCAACATGAAGTAAACGCAGCGACCCAGCTTGTGGGCGAGTGCAGAGAGTGCTTTGGCTTTACTCATGTATATCTCAAATGAGGGGATTCGCTAGTGTGCGGCGTTATGCGCACCGGAAAATAATGAAGCTTCATAGGAGGAATTATAAGTGGACGATTTTTACATAGATCCAAAAGGATTAGCGGCATACTATGAAGTTCAATGGCTTGATAAACTTCGCTTAAGTGGAGTGTCTGAAAAATTAGAGAGTAAATCTAAGTACGTACCTGAATCGTTTATCTCCTCAAACCACACACAACGTGTAGCTAAGTTTATTATTGATTCCCTCGAAGCTGAAAGTGTTAATCCTATAAACGTATTAGAGGTAGGGGCAGCTTTGGGACGAAATAGCTACGAGTTAGTTACTAACGTACCAAGCATTAGTTCTGTAACTGTTGTTGAGCCGTCTCACCGCTTACTATCAAATCTCAAACAAATACTAATTGACGGTACGAAATGTGAATTTCCTTATATCAAGAGCTTGCAAGAGTTGGGGTGTTTGGACTTTGATACTTCAACCATAGCAAAAGCGTGTGATCATGTAGATTTTAATTTAATAGAAGCACCTTTCGAGCGTGGTGTGGTTAAGAAAGAGTTTGATTTGACAGTTTGCCTCAACGTACTGGATCAATGTGAATCACCTAAAACTTTAGTAAACGCATTAAAGGATGCAACTGTCTTTAATGGCGTGTTAGCTTTATCATGTACATATCAGTGGAACAAAAAGCATTTAAAAGAAGAAAGTGAAGCTGTTAATGATATAAACAACTACTTTGGAGAGGATTGGGAAAAGCTATCTGAAGGTGAACATGAATACAAGATAAGATTTAACGAAAGGTATTCGTTACTATTTCTTTCCCATATAGTCGCTTACAAAAAAGTTGGTAGATAACACTTGGTCATGTACATAATAAGCGAGTATATCTTCAATCGCTAAGTTGGGGCGACTTTTTTCTGCTGTCCGACGACGGCTAATCGAGATACATCGCTTTTAACGTTTAATAAATTAATGCGTGAAACGGATTCATGGAGAATGACTTTTCCGTGGTCATTCCCCGCGTGAAGAGAAAAGTGGTACTTGGCGAGATCAACGCCGAAAAAGAATTGAGTAGACATGGTTACCTCCGGTATTAAAGGCCGCACCTAAAGTGTGGCAGATCTTCAAGAGGGGGAATCCATGTCATTCGTTATGAGGCATATGGATATTCAACTAATACAAGTAGAAAGTGATGAGTTCGAAAGTCTGTTTACTGTTGTTAAGCAAGGACTTTATTCGCATGTTGATGCCGTCTTTGGGTGGTGTGATGAGTTTCAGGTCAATCGTTTAAAAAATGATTATGAGCCGCTTTGGTTTCACTGGGTTTACCTCAATAACACGCAAGTTGGCATGTTATGCTTCAAGCCTTACGACAATGCACTTCATGTACATTTACTCCTTGTGTTTCCTGAATTTCAAAATCAGAAACTGGGTGAAAGGGTCATGAACATGATTCACGAAATGGCGCGTGAGCAAGGGCGTAGTTACGTAACCTTATCAAGTTTTACTAGAAACGAGCCTGCGGTAAGGTTTTACAAATCCCTTGGCTATCAGGTGATTGAAAGCGATGAAAACTTCCTTTCTTTGTCGCTTCAAGTTGCCTCATAACACATATGAGCCCTTCTCCGGTCAATAGGCAATAGCATTTTTTTGGCTGCGCAGCAGCCAATGCTCTCGAATAACAAAGTCGTCTACTTCGTTCTGTCATTTCCGCCATTTAGTCATTGCTTACGGCAAACACCATATAGAAGGTCTCTTACTGCGGTCTTACCGCTACCTGCCAATCATGTGGTAAAGCCATTAGACATTATTATTCGGTCAACCGAAGCCATATTTGCCAAGGAACGTAAAGGTGTGAAGTTTGGTAATCAAAGAACAAACTTTCAAAATTCTTGGGGAAGGAACCGAGAAATAAAGCAAGAGTAGGTTCTGGAGATTGGTGCTTAATATATGCTTGTCTTTAGATAAAATTTTGAGTCATTTATTTGAAGCAGGAATAGAAATAGTTAAGGGTCCTTTTAATAAATTTTATGCAAGTGGTATAATTAAATCTGTTTAGTTTTCTTGCCTAGGATAAAATTAAATCAAGATCAATG
>NZ_MUFN01000060.1:0-4963 GCF_001996205.1 Salinivibrio sp. IB574
TGCCGAACTCAGTAGTGAAACGAAGCAGCGCCGATGGTAGTGTGGGGTCTCCCCATGTGAGAGTAGGACATCGCCAGGCTTTAATTGCTTATCTTGTTGATAGCTCGATGCTGTTGATATCTGCGATGCTCATGTATTGGCATACACTGCGCGTCTCGATTCAACATCCTCATCGCATCAAATAAGATAACCTAATTAAAGCAGCTACATGTAAGGCTTTGATTAGACAAAATTTAAGCACCAAAGCAGATTGACGTAAGACTTTGATGAGACAGAATTGATGCGGAGTGGTAGTTCAGTTGGTTAGAATACCGGCCTGTCACGCCGGGGGTCGCGGGTTCGAGTCCCGTCCACTCCGCCACTACTTATAGGGGTGTAGCTCCAATTGGCAGAGCAGCGGATTCCAAATCCGCGTGTTGGGGGTTCGAATCCCTCCACCCCTGCCATCTAAAAAGCACCGACATTTGTCGGTGCTTTTTTTTGATCTAAATATTACCGGTCGAACCCATCTATTTCTGCTACTCAAAAAGCACTGACGCTTGTCGGTGCTTTTGACTGTCTGACAGCGCTAATAGTTTTTGGCGACAAACTGGCTTGGGCCTGCTTCTTCTGGCTGATGACTAAAGCAGAGCTCATAAGTGAAGGCGGTCGTGGTCTGTACCATATCCATATTTGGTTGATAACGAATTTCTACAATAACGCGTTGATAGCCCGCCCCTTCGAATTCATCTAATTGGGGGATGGTCGCCGTGAGGTCTTTTGCTTTTAGCAACCAACCGTGCACGATATCGTCGGGATTGTCACTGAGTTCAATCCCTGGATAGCCTTTTGCCGATCCCCACCCACGATCCGTGCGTACTGCTTGTAATGTAGCGGGATACCAGTCTCCTTGAACATCAGCAAGTAAATAATGATTCCTTTCCCCCGGACACAGGGTGCCATACACAAATAGGTTATTGAGCATGTGGCGTCGCTCCTTGAATGTATATTGTTATTATTGCTTTCACATCCTATCTCTGGGGCTCGATTATCGGCAAGTCATAAAGTGAGATCTTTGCTTGTATTTTAACCGCAAGACGCGCAAAATCGGCGCCCGAACTGATGGCAGGTTATACTCACAGTGGCTGAGTAATCAAAAGTGGTAGACGTGATGAAACGGCGAATTGGTAAAGCGATGGCGTGGGGTACAGCGATTCTAGTGCCGGCCGCTGTGGTGGGTGTAAATGGCTATTTTACCGTGCCAGATAGTACCCAGTTGCATACCGTCTCAGGTATTCACCGGCAATGTGTTGATTATATTCATGCTTCTCCATTGGATGAAGACGGGCATTTTTCATTACTGGTGTGGAATATTTATAAACAGCAACGTCCTCATTGGGAGACGGCGCTGAGTCAATACCGTGACCCTCACCGGTTAATGTTATTGCAAGAAGCCAGTTTTGGTCCTCAGCTTGCTCGCTGGATAAACCAAGCGTCACTTCACTACGATCAGGCTTATGCGTTTGCTATGCAAGATGCTGTGGCTGGAGTGATGAATTTGTCTCAGGTTAATCCGATGCATAGCTGCGCATATACCGCCGTTGAACCTTATCTAAGGCTGCCGAAAAGTGCTTTGTACAGCGAATATCAACTGTCTAATGGTCAGCGACTGGCAGTGGTAAATATTCATAGCATTAACTTTACGTACGCCATGTCAGCGTATAAGAAACAGCTGGCGGCGTTAGAAAAAGTGCTCGCGCAGGTTGAGGGGCCGATTGTTCTCGCTGGAGACTTCAATACTTGGTCTCAACGTCGTTTAGAGGCGGTAAGGGCAATGGTCTCTAGATTATCGCTTCAGGAAATGGTATTTAGCCCTGATGAGCGGATCACGAAATTTGGCTTGCCGTTGGATCATGTTTTTTATCGAGGGTTAGTGGTGGAAGGCGCAAAAGCGTTGGATAACGGCGCCTCCGATCATACTCCGATGGAGGCGCAGTTGAGGGTGATTAGCTAACGGCAATCATCAGGGCCCATCCTCCAAAGACGGCAAACCAAGGCAGGGTGGCAACCACTATCGCTTTACCTTGTTCAAGCGGCGTCCAGAGGGCCAAGACGGTAATACTGAGCACCCAATACCAAGGAAGAAGAATGGGTAGACTCGCCGCCCAAGCACTCCACTCTGACGTCAACGGCAGTTTTAACAGCCCGTTAAGGCTGTTGAGATCTGCGTGGGCAGGTAGAATGAAACTCGGTGACAACATCATATTGGTATAGCTGGCCAGATCACCCACGATGGCGGGTAGTAGGATAAAGCTGGTTGCCGCAAGCCAATGTCGGTAGCCAAAAGTTGGTGCTTCTTGTTTCGTGGCAAGACGGAACCAAAGTGCCAGCGCGAAGATGACCGCCGCACGTCCAAACCAGTCTCCTAGCACCTCTGAGGCCAATAGGGTCTCACGCTCCAACCATTGCTGGGCATCGCCTTTGGACATAGAGAGTGTTTGAATTAACACTCGCTGAAGGGTAGCCAGATCAGTGTGGTCGAAATAGGCGTTCCAAAAAGCCATTGAGCTAAAGCACAGTAATAAGTATGCCAGCCACGCCCATGCAGGACGCTGGCTCAATGCGGCAAAGCAGGCACTCGGCCGGATTACGATATCACGCAAGGCGAACAAAGGGTTAGAGGACGCTACCATCATGAACCGCTACTCCGCGAGATATCAATATGTAGGGTGAGGCGCTGGCCCGGCTGAATATAGGCGTTCTTGCGTAGCTGATTCCACTTAACCAGATCAGACACGGACACATTGTAACGCTGCGCAATGCTGCTTAGGGAGTCGCCTTGGCGAATCTGATAAGTGATGGTACGAACACGTTTTGCGTTATCGTTTTTATCCCAAACGACCAGCTTTTGCCCAATACTCAAGGTATCTCGAGGACTCATGCCATTCCATTTTGCCAGTTGTCGGTAGTCAACGTCATAGCGGCGAGCAATTGTCCAGAAACTATCCCCTTTACGCACTGTATGGGTACGCTTGTAACCGTCGCGCTCAGCGGCTTGTAATGCTGCAAGGCGCTGAGGGGCGCTTAAGGTGTACTGAGATTCGTCTTTCAATGAGACTGGGATCATCAGAGGCTGACCGACACGGATACGTGTGGTACTCAGTTGGTTAGCGCGCTGCAGTACCTTGACCGTCGTGTTGTAGTGGGCAGCAATTTCACTCAGGCTATCGCCCGATTGGACGTAATAACGCTCCACACGTAGCCCTTGGTTGTTATTTTTCGCCAGTTCGGTGTTGAAGCGATCGACTTTATCGATGGGAAGTAACAAGTGGGTCGGACCGGCAGGCGCGGTTGCCCAGTGGTTGTAAGCCGGATTAAGGCTTTGTAACTCTGATACGCTCAGGCCAGCATAGTTGGCTGCCAGTGCTAGGTCCATTTGGATATTGGGTTCAACCAATGCCAGTGCAGGTTTGTTCGCGATGGCGGGAACCTCAAGGCCATATTTATCTTTATGACGAATGACGTCGCCCAGTGCAATCAGCTTGGGGACGTAGCTACTGGTTTCTTTGGGTAAATCGAGGTGCCAAAAGTCGGTTGGCTTGCCCCGTTTCTCATTGTTACGAATCGCACGAGCAACGCGGCCTTCACCGGAATTGTAGGCGGCAATAGCGTGAAGCCAATTGCCATCAAACATACCGTTGAGGTATTCCAAGTAGTCCAAGGCGGCATCGGTGGCTTTTGCCACATCACGACGACCGTCATACCACCAATTTTGTTCCAGTCCGAAGCGTTCACCGGTTGCTGGTACAAACTGCCATAAGCCAGCGGCACGACCGTGAGAGTAAGCAAATTGATCAAACGAGCTTTCGACGATAGGTAGCAATGCGATCTCAAGCGGCATATTGCGCGCTTCTACTTTCTCAACAATTAAGTGCAAGAAAGGAGTGGCACGTTCCGCGACGGTGGCAATGTGGTTTGGATATTTCAGGTACCAATTGCGGTACTGGCGGATAGCGCTGTTATTAGGGACGGGCAGTGACAGCTGCATGCTGATTCGCTGCCACACATCCTCCTGCATTTGCGGTGAAAGTACCGTTGGTGTCGCTGGGGTCGGTTGTTTCTTGGTCGCGGAAACGGTCGGTGTTGCTTTAACCGGAGTAGCCGCGACTGGGGTCTTTTTTGTTGCGATATCCGTATTCTGAGCATCACCTGTCAGCTGACAGCCGCTCAGCAACAGGGTGCTCAAGATAACAAAACGGTACTTCATTGCATAAAACCTTCGTCCAAAATAGCCGATGATAATAGGGGCTGGTTCTATTGATGACAAGAGACTCAGCTCAAAATTCGTCCTTCCACTGCCGCAGAGCCCTGAATACTTCTAGCTCACTGTCATCAGTGGCTCGGCCACTCACCGCTTGAATCACAGTCGGTTCGCTCGTTCGTAAAAATGGGTTTATGCGCCGTTCGCGCTCAATGGTACTCGGTAGAGTCTGTTTTTGCTGCGCACGCAACCTATTTACTTCTTCTCTATACAAATGTAGCGCATCATTTTCCGGCTCAACGGTTAATGCGAAAGCGACGTTGGCCGCCGTGTATTCATGTGCACAAAAAACCTGAGTTTCGATGGGTAAGGATGCAAGCTTTTTCAATGAGTTAACGGCTTGTTCTGCGGTGCCACCGAGTAAGCGGCCGCACCCTGCTGAAAATAGCGCATCGCCGCAGAATAGCTTACCATCGCCGACAAATGCGATATGATCCTCGGTATGGCCTTCTACGCCCACCACCAGAAAACGGTGATCAAACACATCAATCTGGTCACCGTCTTTCACTGCCATCGTAAGTCGAGGGATAGGCTTTACATCGGGACCGATCACAGCAGCACTTGGCGCAAAGCGTACTAAATCTTCAATGCCATTGGTGTGATCCCAGTGATGGTGTGTGATTAAAATGCAGGATAAGGTCAACTCATGTGCCTGAATGTAGT
>NZ_MUFN01000061.1:0-6477 GCF_001996205.1 Salinivibrio sp. IB574
AAGTGATGTGGGTATGAGGGAATTATCGGGGTATCACCAAATGCGCATTATAAGGTTTATATTACGGGCTAGTCTCTTGTCAGACGATTCTCGTAAACTCGCCCACGTCTTCCGGCGTTCCTAGTCGTCCAGTGCTTCGCAATGGTACTGACCGAAAACCCTCAACATAATCCTAAACTACATAATGCGCACTTGGGTATCAGTGGTTTGATGACAAATCAAATGATGCTACCAAAGACTCCCATTGGCTCTTGGTCAATTCTTCTGATGGCTCCATCATGTCATCCTTGTAGCGCGCATCAACAACAGTGACAAGATATGATTCATTATCCAGTTCTAAACGTTCTTCAACGTACAATGAAATGTCACAATCTTCTTGTTGTGATGTCCACGTGGTGCCAACTACGGGCTCACACGATACCTGATTGGTTTGTCTCATAAATTCTCCCATCACTATAAGTCGTTGGATAGGCTTTCAAGCCTAAGCAACTTGGGCATTGTTCTTCGTGCAAATATACACGTCCTCGGTACATGTATTCGCAATAATTTATGCCTACCTTACCGCAAACCGGACATATGTCCGGCCGCGTATATCGATAGGCGCTATGACCATTACACATGATCGTGGCGAAACTTCTTCGCTAGCAGTGTTAATGTGAGCGCTTGTGCATCAACCTTAAAATGGCGTGCAACTTGTTCCAGCAATTCATCTAAATGCATGGCCATCATCGGTGCACTTGGTCCAAGCTTGTCATAAAAAATGATAACGCAATCTTCCACCGCATCTTTGGAAAGCGGCGAGTCTCTATCAAGCAAAGAAACACGCTTGACCATGTCGTAACAAGTTAATGCCCTGGGCAGTGGCGGATTATATTTATCGACAGGTTTATATTTAACGCCATTTTCTCTCGCTATGTACTGCACTCGGCGGAAAGGTATGTTTAACTTTTTAGCAAGCGCACTCCCGCCAAAAAGAGGATAATTATCAATTATATAATTAGCTATCTTCTGACATGTACTCCCCATTGAAACCACACCCAGCTTACGCGCCATACTCAAAACTGACTGATGTGTACGCCCTAGCTCTTTAGCAATCTCTTTGCGTGTTTTACCCTGAGCAGCCAAACGGCAAAGCTCAACCTTCTCAGATAAAGACCAATAATGAGGCGGTTTATCTTCTGAATGATGAACTTTATTGGGCCTTAATAAGTCTGCAAAGGAATGGCTTATTGACTGAGTTGTTGGTTGTGATAACTTCATGTCTTCCATAGTGATGCTCTCAAGTAATCATGATGGTAAGCGCAGTGGGTATCCCACTACCCGCTGCGCACTCTTTGTTAAGCAACAATCGGCTCTATAAGCATGCCAAAGCGTTTTAACTCCAAACCACCAAACTTATTRACAATAAAGCTAGAGTTGTGAACGGTATAAAGTCCTGCTGCATAATGTGGCTGCCCTTCTTCAATCTGTAACTTCATCTCTACCGGAAACTTGCCGCCCAAGTGCGCGTAAGCAATCTGCTCTCGTATCTCTCTGGCTGGACGATCGTCTTTAGCTGGAATATTGCGCGTTTGTTGGGCACATGCGGCTAACATCAAATTGTTGTCCAATGTCGATACCTATGGCTTTCAACCTAGATTTATGCTCATAAAACTGAGAGCGCTTAAGCGTAGAGCGAAGATCTACGCCTTGTTGCCATAAAACTGCATATGACTGCGTAGCGTTAGCTGCTTGGCGGCTCTTAACCACACCCGATGATATGAGTTGGTCAGCAATAGATAAGTGAGTATCGTGCGTGGCRTGTAGTGTCTTCATAGCGTTCTCGAYRTCTTGTAAGTGTTCGTGAAAGTCTGCTTCTGTAACTAACCCGTAGAACTGCAAGTTGTGGCGCTTTAAAAGTTTTTGTCTAAGGCTGTGCTCTTCTCGTACGACGCCCTGCTCTGCACAGTAATCAATTAGCTGGTCTATATAATTCAGTTGAGTCTCTGTAACACCGTATTTTTTACGCTTATCTCGACGCAAATGTTTCCCCTCCACACGGACTCGGTTGCCGTTACAACGAATCGTTAGCTTAGTGCTGTAAGAGCCTTCTAAAACCTTCTGATTAACACTGGGAGGTAAATGCTCGCCCGTCTCCATATCAACACGTTCAATCACATGCGTACCGACAAGAGGCAAGCCTCCCTCTGGGTAATCTTGTTGCATGAACAGTTGATCAATAAAAAAACCAAGCAAACCTAAAAACCTGTCAAGTACATTTTTATGTAGGCTAATATAAACTAGTATGTATATCAATGACTGAGTCCATAAAAGTAGGGTTAGAATGAAAGAAATATATACTTATGGAAGATATGACATGCTCAAAGATGTACTTAAGGAGGCCCGTAGCCGTGCAGGGCTAAAACAAAGCGAAATAGCAAAAAAAATGGGGATTACCCCGCAAACCTACCTAAAGTGGGAAAATGGAAAAACCGAGCCCAAAGCAAGCCAAGTGCACGAGTTAGCTAAGATATTGAATATAAGTGAAAGAGAAATCTGTAGCGGAAAGGCCATTAAACGAAGCAAAACGCCTATGGAGTTCTTATACAAAGCAAGTCATGCCATGAATAAAGTAAACGACACAATACTCATGATAACGCTGTGGGACTATATAGATGATGAGGAAGAGTTCATCAATAAACTCTGGGAGGCCGTTGATACTAAGAGACATTATCTCGGGGAAGCAGAGGGTCAGAGTCCGGATGTCCGGACTTAGTTCGGGTGTAACAGGAACCCGAACCTATAGCACAGCTCCCGCGGGCGGCGCTTCGCTTCCTCCGCCCCCGTGATCTGCTTTGCCCATCTCTAATGAAAGGTAGTGGTCAGGTAGGAGAAAAAACCCTAACGCCGGCACTAGCTGAAAACTCGCTATGGCCTCGCAGGATGGTGGGGGTATGGGGGAATTATCGAGAAGTGATGTGGGTATGAGGGAATTATCGGGGTATCACCAAATGCGCATTATAAGGTTTATATTACGGGCTAGTCTCTTGTCAGACGATTCTCGTAAACTCGCCCACGTCTTCCGGCGTTCCTAGTCGTCCAGTGCTTCGCAATGGTACTGACCGAAAACCCTCAACATAATCCTAAACTACATAATGCGCACTTGGGTTTAATAGTTAACACAGAGGCGACGTGTTGATTATCGCCTCCAACAGTCATGTTATTTGAGCGAAAACTAGCACTATTTGAATGATTGATGTGGAAAAACGTTTTTGATGCGCTGCTGTGTGCGACTATCGATGCTGCGTGACATGACTAATTTCGCCGGCTTAAAACGGTTGCTATACACTTTAACGGTTCCGGTAAACGGATTTCGTTTGGCAATTTCTTGGCAATCATGCAAGAAACCTTTTGGCACTTTGCCTTTGTGACGAACAAGCTGTCCATCTTTAAATGCGATGACAATCAAAGGTCTATCAATCAACATAAACGCGAGGAAAATCGCGAACGATATAAATAAAAAATAACCCATAATACTGCTCTAACTGCTCCAGAGTCAGACTCTTGCTGTGAATGCAATCTGTCCAACGGCTACATATCGAGTAAGTTGCTCAAATCTTTTTTCAATGCATCAACTTGCTTGCTTGCGCTCTCTGTACGATTTGCCTCGGACAACAAATACTCGATGGTATCGGATAAGGTCGCGTCTAGCTCATGCGCTTTTTGTGAGAGCCGTTCCCAAACCCGATAATCCAAATCAATTGATTTTTTGCGGGTGTGTTCTTGCTCGGCATTGAAGTGACGCTTTCGCTTGGCACGAATTGCTTGTTTGAGCTTGTTATCGAGCGCTGGCGACATGTGCTGTTCAATCCATTGATTGACGCGCGTTGGCTCATGCTCAATCGCCATTAACGCATCGATAGCCGTTTGTATTTCGGAACTATCAATGTATTTTGTGACGGTGTCACCATCTTTCCATTTTTTGACTAGATAGGTCCATTTCCAGCCCGCTTCGAGGTTTTCGAGTTGTTGATATTTCATATGCCCAAGCTTTGATCACGCCGATTGGTGACAGCGTAACACCAACTGTCAATCTGTTCAATTATCACACATAGTAAAAGCGGCGTATTGATCCCCTGCCCGTCGTTTACCGGTGTGCCCATAGCGAGTATGCCTATTCGCCCAGTGTGTTATCCTTTATACTCGTTCCATTCTAATCCTAGTCAGTAATCATAGACATGCATGAAGTTGATTGGCGTGATGCCAAACCACATTATTCTCAGTTTACCCCAGCAATTGCTCAATTTGAGACATTGGAAGCGGCTGAGCTATTCTCACTCCAATCTCGACTTGGTCGCGCGTTCCGGTGGCTAATGACACCAGACTGTCCAACACAGTGCTTAGTCGTCATGTCCTCTGATTTGCCGGGCTATCTTAATGCGTACCAGGATGCGTTAACCCAAATTGATGCACGTATCCCTGTGATTGTGGGTGAAAACATCACTGAAACATCACTATTCGGCTTTGCTTATGATGAAAACAAAAACGTTACAGCGTCACAGAAGCAATTTGGCTTAATTCATCAAGCTCACCAAGGCGCCATCATTCTCAAAATCGCAGATGTGCTTCAACAACCGCGTGTTTGGCTTCGTTTGCGTCAACTACTCGCCACGGGTCGCTTACCCTGGCAAACAGCACGTGCCGATCAACTGACCGCATTGCCTGATGAGACGCTCAGCGTCCGAGTGATACTGGTGGGCGATCGACAATGGTTAGCAGATTTCGAGACTCATGAACCTGACTTGTACGATGGTATCGCCGCATTCGCGGAGTACGAGCAAGACATTGAAGTCAATGAGAACAATATTGAAGCCTATCTTGCTTGGCTAAAAGGCATTGCAAATCAATTAACAGATAAAACCATTACTGACACTGCCATTGTCCAACTGATGCAAGCAGGGGCGCGAGAGAGCGAAGCCCAACACCGAATGCCTTTGTGCCCAGTGTGGTATCAGCAGCTGCTTGGCGAAGCACTTATGCATGCTGAAAACCAATTGGACGGGGACGCGATTGCTAAGGCATTAGCAGAGCGCTATCAACGTGCCGCCTACTTACCTGAACGAGCCATTGAAGATATCCATAAAGGCCAAGTATTTATTGATACTCGCGGTGAACATATTGGCCAAATCAACGGTCTCACTGTCATTGAAGTCCCTGGCCATCCCATGAGCTATGGTGAACCGGCACGTATTTCATGTGTTGTACACTCTGGCGACGGCGACATTGCTGATGTGGAACGCAAAGCGGAACTCGCGGGTAATATTCATGCCAAAGGCATGATGATTATGCAGGCCTTTGTTAGTGCTGCGCTTAATCTTGATGAACCATTGCCCTACTCAGCGTCCATTGTGTTTGAGCAATCTTATTGTGAGGTCGATGGTGACAGCGCTTCCTTGGCAGAGCTGTGTGCTTTTGTTAGCGCGCTTTCCTTGCAACCTATCAATCAAGCGATTGCGATTACGGGCGCTGTCGACCAGTTTGGACGAGTGCAAGCCGTAGGAGGGATCAATGAAAAAATTGAAGGTTACTATCAAGTTTGCGCGCATCGTGGCTTAACTGGTCAGCAAGGCATTGTATTACCGAAAACAAATCTGTCATCGCTCTGCCTACGCCAAGATGTCGTGGATGCGATAAAAGCCGGTCAATTTCATATTTGGGCGGTTGATGATGTCGAACAAGCGCTTCCTATCGTGACTGGGCTCCCATTCTCAGGAGACGAAGGCGAAACATTACTTGGCAAAATTTCTGACAGGATCGATCACTTTCATAATGGTGAAAAACAAACCTGCAACACTTTGTTTAGCCGATTAAAAAACTGGTTGGGCCAGTACTGATCCGAGTTGTTTGGCGTACACGTGTACGCTAATCTGCTCGCAATTGAATAAGGAGCAGTTTAGATATAATGAAACGCCAAAATTCCTATAATCGTGAAGACCTTCTCGCCTCTAGCCAGGGTGAACTATTTGGCCCTGGGAGACCGCAACTCCCCGCGCCTAACATGCTCATGATGGATCGTATCGCTGAAATCACCGAACAAGGTGGGGATTTCGACAAAGGGGTCATCATCGCCGAGCTCGATATTAATCCTGACCTTTGGTTCTTCGACTGCCACTTCCCGGGTGATCCTGTGATGCCAGGTTGTTTAGGTCTTGATGCGATGTGGCAGCTTGTGGGATTCTTCCTTGGCTGGGTTGGTGGCGAAGGTAAAGGACGTGCACTTGGTGTGGGTGAAGTTAAATTTACCGGCCAAGTACTTCCTACTGCCAAGCAAGTACGCTACGAAATTCRCATGAAGCGAGTGATTAACCGCAAGTTGGTGATGGGTGTTGCTGACGGGCGCGTGCTTGTCGATGGCAAAGAAATCTATGTCGCCAAAGACCTGAAAGTAGGTTTGTTCCAAGATACATCAGCATTCTAACTAATACTGTATCTCTACAC
>NZ_MUFN01000062.1:0-3995 GCF_001996205.1 Salinivibrio sp. IB574
CTACCACTACAATGCCGAAGCAGAGTTTGCTGGGGTCACCAACAGTCAAGGCCATGACTGGCGCTATACCTTTGATAAACAAGGGCGTGTAGTTAGCCAGCAGCACTATGATAAGCGCGTTGAGCAGTACGAGTACGACGCAGCAGGGCGGCTGAGTCGTCACACCAAACCTGATGGCTATCAACACCAATACGATTACGACCAAGGGGGGCGGGTTAGCCACATCCACACCCTTGACGCGTCGGGCGCACCGGCCGGGCAAACCTGGTATGAATACGATGCGGCCTCCCGCCTGACCTACGCCGAAAATGGTGACGCGTGGGTAGGGCTACGCTATAGCCCGTCAGGGTTATTGGTGGAAGAAACCCTTAATGGCACCACACTGGCTTATCAGTACGATGAAGCGGGACGCCGTATAGAGGCTAAAGGCACAGAAACCGCGCGCCAGTATGACTGGCACCATCATCAGCTGACACAGGTTCAAATCGGTGCTCACCAGCCGCTTGATTTTGCCTATACCCCACAAGGGCAAGAGCAACAGCGAGGTAACCAACAAGGTTTTCGTTTAACCCATCAATGGAGTGAGCGAGGCCTACTGACACAACAAGGGCTGGGCCAACACCAAGACCCGTTGCGGTGTTACCATTACGACGCGCTTGACCGCTTAATCGGAATCGATGATAACCACCGTGGCAGTCATCGGTTTATGCTTAACCCTAATGGCCAAGTGATTGGGGCACGACAACAAAAAGCCTCGCAACCTAACGGACGATTTGTGCACCTGTTTGGTTACGACAGCGAACTGAACCTCAATGAGACGGGATTTGCGACCGAATACAGCCAACAGCAACACGTCGTGTCACTGGCCGATGCGCGGGTGCAACGCCAAAAACGCCGCCATGACCGCGCAGGGCGTGTATTAGAAACGGGCCGTTTTCGTTATCGCTATGATGCTTGCGGCCGCGTGATTGAAAAAACAGAGCATAAAACGGGTTACCGGCCACAGGTGACGCGGTTTAGCTGGAACGCGGATGACCGCTTAACCCACATTGAACTGCCCAACGGCACGCGGTATCGCTACCGCTACGACCCCTTTGGGCGACGCATCGCCAAAGAATGTCCGCACAGCCAAACACAGACTCACTACCTGTGGGACGGCGCGCATATTGTGCAGCAACAACAGGCCACGGCTGATGGGCAGGTGTTGCAACAAACCGAATACCTCTACGAGCCAGGCAGCTTCCGCCCGATGGCGCAAGTGACTCACCATAATCAAGGCAGCGAGCTGCATTACATCGTGACCGACCACGCGGGCACACCGCAAGAGCTGTGTAATGAGCAAGGTGATATTGTCTGGCGGGGCGAGCAAGCGCTGTGGGGTCATTACCACGGGCAATCACAACGCCACTGGCAACGACGCGAAGAAGCGGCCAACGACAGTATACAGTGTGACCTTCGCTACCAAGGGCAACTCGAAGACGCAGAATCGGGCCTTTACTATAACGTAAACCGTTATTACGATGCAGACAGTGGCCAGTATCTTAGCCCTGACCCAATAGGGTTTGCGGGCGGGTTAAGGCCGCAGGCGTATGTTGCCAACCCACTAGAGTGGGTGGATCCGCTGGGGTTGGCGGGGTGTCCTACGGATAATGTTACAAGTAGTGGAAGGAAGTTTTGGACTGATTCCACTACTTTTAGAGGAAATAGAGTTTTTCAGAGAAACGACTTGATTGATCCTAAATTAGTAGATGCTCGCGGACGAACAAACTTGGAAAGGATGCAAAAGGGATTAGCACCAGTTGGGCCTGATGGGAAATCGATTAATTTGCATCATATGACGCAAAAGCATAATGGCTCGATTGCTGAAGTCACACAGACGTTCCATCAGAAAAACAGTAGGGTTATTCATATCAATCCTAGCTCAACACCTTCAGGAATTGATAGATCTACGTTCAACAAATGGCGAACAGACTATTGGAAAGATCGGGCAAAAGATTTTTAATTTTATGAGGTTGTTTAATATGAATGATTTAAATGAGGCTTTTCAGCTGATAAGTGATTTTGGTGGTGATTTCGAGGGTGAAAAAGATATTACTCTGATTGAAAAGGCTGAGTCTGCTTTAAACTTAAAATTTCCACCTTCATATCAGGTTTTTTTAAAAAAACTGGGGTGTGGAGATATTGAAGGTTTAGAGTTTTATGGATTGATTGATGATAATTTTGAGAGATCTTCGGTACCAAATGCTATCTGGTTGACGCTGCATGAACGTAAGGCTTCTGGTTTGCCGGATCATCTGGTGCTTATCTATGGTTTAGATGACGGTACATTTTATGCGATAGATACTAAAATCATAGGGTCAGATGGAGAAAATCCTATTGTTAGGTATGGAGCTGATGGAATAACTGAAAAAGTCGCTGATAATTTTGGCTCCTTTTTACTGTCGGAACTTAAGACTGTTTTATAGTACAGTATATGAGAAAGTCCGCAGTGGCGGATTTGAGGTTGATGACGAACCCCGCCTTTTTAGGTGGGGTTCTTTTTTAGACGCAGCCGTAGGTCGTGCTCGATAAAACAGTGATCCGTGAATTGGCGCAGTATCATTATGACGACCAGGGCTTTTTGCTCTCGGTGCGTGCGGAAGCGGGACGGAATTTYGACTACCAATACAATCAAGCCGGCCACCTTATTCGTTGGCAAGATAAGGCCAAGACTTGGGTTGAGCATGATTACGATGAGCAAGGCCGAGCCCTTGCGACACGCTGTGCGGGGGACTACTGGAACGACCACATCCGCTACGACGACGAGCAGCGGATCCATTACTACAAAAATGCGTTTGGTGGCATTACCGCTTACCACTTAGACGAACGCAACCGCGTGGTGAAAACCGTGGCGCCAGATGGTAGCACCATCACTCAAACGTGGGATAACGACAACCTAATTAGCCAAACCAATGCAGTGGGTGAGACAACCTTCTATGCCTATGATGATTGGGGGAATGTAACCGACGTGATGCTGCCGGATGGGGCGGTGCATGCTTATCAGTACAGCAAGGAAGGTCATCTACTCGGTTATACCGACCCTGAAGGTGCGACATGGACGTATCAATACAACCCACAAGGGGATGTGATTACCGCAACCGATCCTGAAGGGCGGGAAACCACGCTGACTNGGACTACTGGAACGACCACATCCGCTACGACGACGAGCAGCGGATCCATTACTACAAAAATGCGTTTGGTGGCATTACCGCTTACCACTTAGACGAACGCAACCGCGTGGTGAAAACCGTGGCGCCAGATGGTAGCACCATCACTCAAACGTGGGATAACGACAACCTAATTAGCCAAACCAATGCATTGGGTGAGACAACCTTCTATGCCTATGATGATTGGGGGAATGTAACCGACGTGATGCTGCCGGATGGGGCGGTGCATGCTTATCAGTACAGCGAGGAAGGTCATCTACTCGGTTATACCGACCCTGAAGGTGCGACATGGACGTATCAATACAACCCACAAGGGGATGTGATTACCGCAACCGATCCTGAAGGGCGGGAAACCACGCTGACTTATACCCCAGAAGGGCACCGAGAAAGCCTGACGGAGCCCGATGGCACCACCACGCGCTATACCTACAATGAACTCGGGTTATTGGCCCGCGTAGCGCCCCAAGTGGGCATGGGTATGCGGTTTGAATACGATCGCCAAGGGCGGTTATGCCGACGCATCAGTGACAATAACTTGGTCCGGACGTGGCACTACCAAAACGATAGCCTCACCCCAAGCAGCGTTTGTTATGAAGATGGCACTGCCGCTTACTTTGAATACGACATTGAAGGCAATCTGGTCAAAGTCACCGATGCGCTGGGGCATAGCCAGTCGTTCGATTACGATGCGTTTGACTTATTGTCACAGGCGATTGACCCTCTCGGGGCGGTGACTCGCTACCACTACAATGCCGAAGCAGAGTTTGCTGGGGTCACCAACAGTCAAGG
>NZ_MUFN01000063.1:0-2689 GCF_001996205.1 Salinivibrio sp. IB574
GAGTTAATCAACAAAACCATTTTTGGCTTAGAAAAAGTGGTGATGCAAAGCGGTAGCTGGATCCTGCGTCTCGCGTCCGATGCTATCCTTGGAATGATTGATGGCTTGAAATCCTTGCTTCAAAAAATCGATGACATGCTCGGTTGGATCAAAGGGAAATTTGATGAGTTCAAGGGCAAAATTATTACGGTTAAGCCTGGCACCGCGCACCCTAAAAAGACCCTTGAGGCGCCAGAAAACACCAACGCAGGCAAGGCAGACCCTCATCAAAAAAATCAAGACAAGGCTAATAGTCAAACCAATGAAACCGACGGGGACGGAGCCTGTCAGCCTTCCAATAAATGTACGGAAAAAGGCGAACCTGTTGATATGCAAACGGGTAAAGCCTTTGAGCTACGGGAAGACTTTACCGTTGCGGCTCACTTGCCGGTGTCACACGAGCGCTACTATCACTCGCGCGGAGAGCGTCACACTGGCCTGATGGGTCGACTATGGCGAAGCAGTTGGGATATCAGTCTGACCATTGAAGGCGACACGGCGTTATGGATAGACAAAGACTATACCCAAGCACGCTTCCCGCTCCCGTTTACCACGACGCCAACCCAATCGGCGATGAAGCCTGATTGGCGCTTACACCGAGACTCATCTGGGCACTTGGTACTCAAGCACAAAACCGGGTTGAGTTATCACTTTGGTTTTGCCGCGGGCAGCGTACTCAAAGTCACCAAAATCCAAGATAGCTACGGTAACAGCACCCAGTTTGTTTATCAGCACGCCACATTAAAGTGGGTGGTATTAACAGATCAGCGCTTAATCAAGGTTGCTACCGAGCGTAACCGCATTACCGCCTTAACCTTGTGTGAGCGCGACAAAACGGTGATCCGTGAATTGGCGCAGTATCATTATGACGACCAGGGCTTTTTGCTCTCGGTACGCGCGGAAGCGGGGCGGAATTTTGACTACCAATACAATCAAGCCGGCCACCTTATTCGTTGGCAAGATAAGGCTAAGACCTGGGTTGAGCATGATTACGATGAGCAAGGCCGAGCCCTTGCGACACGCTGTGCGGGGGACTACTGGAACGACCACATCCGCTACGACGACGAGCAGCGGATCCATTACTACAAAAATGCGTTTGGTGGCATTACCGCTTACCACTTAGACGAACGCAACCGCGTGGTGAAAACCGTGGCGCCGGATGGTAGCACCATCACTCAAACGTGGGATAACGACAACCTAATTAGCCAAACCAATGCATTGGGTGAGACAACCTTCTATGCCTACGATGATTGGGGGAATGTGACCGACGTAGTGCTGCCGGATGGGGCGGTGCATGCTTATCAGTACAGCGAGGAAGGCCATCTACTCGGTTATACCGATCCTGAAGGTGCAACATGGACGTATCAATACAACCCACAAGGGGATGTGATTGCCGCAACTGACCCTGAAGGGCGTGAAACCACGCTGACTTATACCCCAGAAGGGCATCGAGAAAGCCTAACGGAGCCCGATGGCACCACCACGCGCTATACCTACAATGAACTCGGATTATTGGCCCGCGTAGAACCCCAAGTGGGCATGGGGATGCGGTTTGAATACGATCGCCAAGGGCGGTTATGTCGACGCATCAGTGACAATAACTTGGTACGGACGTGGCACTACCAAAACGATAGCCTCACCCCAAGCAGCGTTTGTTACGAAGATGGCACCGCCGCTTACTTTGAATACGACATTGAAGGCAATCTGGTCAAAGTCACCGATGCACTGGGGCATAGCCAGTCGTTCGATTACGACGCGTTTGACTTATTGTCACAGGCGATTGACCCTCTCGGGGCGGTGACTCGCTACCACTACAATGCCGAAGCAGAGTTTGCTGGGGTCACCAACAGTCAAGGTCATGACTGGCGCTACACCTTTGATAAACAAGGACGTGTAGTTAGCCAGCAGCACTATGATAAGCGCGTTGAGCAGTACGAGTACGACGCAGCAGGGCGGCTGAGTCGTCACACCAAACCTGATGGCTATCAACACCAATACGACTACGACCAAGGGGGGCGGGTTAGCCACATCCACACCTTCGATGCGTCGGGTGCACCAGCCGGGCAAACCTGGTATGAATACGACGCGGCCTCGCGCCTGACCTACGCCGAAAATGGTGACGCGTGGGTAGGGCTACGCTATAGCCCAGCAGGATTATTGGTGGAAGAAACCCTTAATGGCACCACACTGGCCTATCAGTACGATGAAGCGGGACGCCGTATAGAGGCCAAAGGCACAGAAACCGCGCGCCAGTATGACTGGCACCATCATCAGCTGACACAGGTGCAAATCGGTGCTCACCAGCCGCTTGATTTTGCCTATACCCCACAAGGGCAAGAGCAACAGCGAGGTAACCAACAAGGTTTTCGTTTAACCCATCAATGGAGTGAGCGAGGCCTACTGACACAACAAGGGTTGGGCCAACACCAAGACCCGTTGCGGTGTTACCACTACGATGCCCTTGACCGCTTAATTGGAATCGATGATAACCACCGTGGCAGTCATCGGTTTATGCTTAACCCTAATGGCCAAGTGATTGGGGCACGACAACAAAAAGCCTCGCAACCTAACGGACGATTTGTGCACCTGTTTGGTTACGACAGCGAACTGAACCTCAATGAGACGGGATTTGCGACCGAATACAGCCAAC
>NZ_MUFN01000064.1:0-2344 GCF_001996205.1 Salinivibrio sp. IB574
GTATTGGGCAATGCCGATACTGACACCGATCTGAGCATCAATCCCCCCGCTGAGCACAAACAAGCGGTTCATCGCCTGAATAATGTCTTCGGACAAACTGACACATGCGGCTTTGTCACTGTGAATTAAACGCAGCACCACGAACTCATCCCCGCCCAGTCGCGCTAAGGTGTCCCCTTCTCTTAACAAACCATACAAGCGTTGACTCACCAGCTTTAGCAGCTCATCGCCCACGGCGTGTCCGTGGCTATCATTAACAAATTTAAACTGGTCAAGGTCGAGGAACATCAGAGCCAGTTTGCCATGAGCCCCCATGGGCATCTTGAGTGCTTGTCTAGTGCGAGATGCCAATAGTAAGCGATTCGGCAAACCGGTCAGTGCATCATAGTGCGCCAAATCAATCAGCTTTTTCTCTGAGTCTTTTAGCTTGGAGATATCTGAAAAGACGCCAACATAGTTCACCACCTCACCGGCGTCGTTCTTTACCACACTGATAGAAAGCAGTTGTGGATATACCACCCCATCTTTGCGCCGATTCCATATTTCTCCTTTCCATCGGCCTTGTTGGGCAACCTCTTCCCACATTGCGCGGAAAAAGGCTTTATCATGACGTCCTGAGTTAAGAATGGACGGATCATGACCTAGAACATCGTCCTCTTGATAGCCCGTAATCGTACTAAAACCCCCATTGACTGCCACAATCTTGGCGTCTGCATCCGTCACCAGCACCCCTTCGCTCGATTGTTCAAAGATTTTTGCGTTGAGCATCAGCTTACGCTCAACCTCAAGTCGCTCTGAAACATCATGAATCACGGAAAAGAGTAATTTGACATGGCCTATGGTGATGGGTGAAGAGTGCACCTCAACCTGACGCACCTCTCCGCTTTTTAAACGGTGAGAGAAGATAAAGTAGTTTTTATCACGCTGACGCGCTTGGGAAAGGCTTTGACGCAACGCACTCTCGGTATGGGTATTAATATCGCTGATCCGCATGGATGTCAGTGTCGCATGGTCATAGCCGTAAAACTGTTGGGCACTGTCGTTGGCATCGACAATGTCGCCACTTTTGGCATCCAGCAGTAACATCACAGCGTCGTGACGCTTAAAAATACTGCGGAAACGATGGCTATCATCCACAACCCGACCAATTGATTGTGCAAAGCTGCGGCCAGCATTATAGCGACCATAGAGTCCTCCTAGCCAAAAGCCGAGTACAATGACACCCATTAGCCAGACTCTCGGGTGCCAACGCACACCGTGCCAGCCATCTTCAGGGATCCCGAGTAAACGCCATTGACCTGATGGCAAACTCATCGTCACGATGACTGGATCCTGCGTGTGTATCTGCGGCGTCCCATAGATAGGCTTAAACGACTCAGTCAGCCGTCGGCGCCCTTCTAAGGCAACTTGAACGGGTAACCGCTCCCCTTGGGTAAAGCTGTCGGTAAACAACGCCTCAATGTCTAGCACGGTGGAAAGCACGCCCCACGGCAGGTGCTTACGGGCATTGGTAATGCTTTGTCGCGCAATTAACGCCGTTCCACCTTGCAGCAACTCAACAGGTCCTGAGATTACGGGTTTATCAGAGGCATGGGCGTTACGCACGCTTTCTAGTTGTGACGGAACATCGTGATAATCCGTACCGAGCAGGGTTTCGCCCACCGACTCCGGATAGACATGACTAATCACCCAATTTCGCGCGGCACCAAAATTAAGAATATGGGAAGATTGAGACATCAATTGCGCCGCGAACTCGGCAAATGCCTCTTGGGTAAGCTCAGGATTTAAACTGATATAGGTTGCTAGGCCGTAGCTTAAATCCATGTTTTGTGTCACGTTAAGCTCTATACGAGACCGATAGGCCAATAATGCCGCGCGCACTTTATCTATCTGTTTATCATGCTCTTGTTGGTATAGCCAGAATTCCACTGACGCGACAACAAGCACGAAGACCATGATAGAAATCAGTATATTGTATATAAACCCTACTCGGGCCGAACGACGGGCGACAGAGTCCAGCGCCGAGGGAACTGCTTGCTGCATGACGCAATACAACCTTATTTCGCCCACTTTTTTAGGCGAACATGATGAACAACTTCAGGCGTAGCACGGGATTATATAACCGCCGCGTAGAATCGCCAGCACTTAGGGCCGGTTTGTGATGAATGGTGTCCGACAACATGGTTTAGATCAAGTAACACATCAAAGACGTTGCACGACACATAATGCGTATTGACATAGTAAGAGATGCTGGCTTTTTAGACATCAGGAGACAAGGATGACACTGACCATGGAGTATGGCGCGATATTGGTCGCGCTTGGGTTTATTGCCGGTATTATAAAT
>NZ_MUFN01000065.1:0-1654 GCF_001996205.1 Salinivibrio sp. IB574
TAAATTTTGCACCGCAGACTGATCAAGGGTATAGATCCAGTTGCCATCGACCAGTTCACCGCAGACTGATCAAGGGTATAGATCCAGTTGCCATCGACCAGTTCTAGCGAACCATAAGTCCCTGTCTCTGAGGTATTGGCGAAAGTGGGTGCATCGTCACCGTCGACATCATTGATCGCAATGGTGCCCGTGGCAGTCACGGGCGCATCACCTTCATTACCTTCGGTGACGGAACCCACAAACTCRCCGGTGACTTCAGGGGCATCATCCGTCCCGGTAATGGTGATGACAATATCTTGCTGGGTGCCATCAGAGGCAGTCAGAGTGATGGTATCGGTAACCTGATCGCCGGCATCTAAATTCTGCACCGCAGACTGATCGAGCGTATAAGTCCAATCACCATCGACCAGCTCGAGCGAACCATAAGTACCAGTTTCAGTGGTATCGGCAAAGGTTGGATTATCGCCATCGTCGACATCACTGATCGCAATGCTGCCGGTGGCAGTCACGGCAGCATCACCTACATCACCCTCGGTGACGGACCCCACAAACTCACCACTGACTTCTGGCGCATCCTCGCTACCAGTAATAGTGACAACAATATCTTGCTGGGTGCCATCAGAGGCGGTGAGAGTAATGGTATCGGTCACTTCATCACCGGCATCTAAATTCTGCACGCTGGCTTGATCAAGGGTGTAGGTCCAGTTCTCACCGACCAGTTCCAGCGAACCATAAGTCCCCGTTTCTGTGGTATTGGCAAAGGTGGGTGCATCGTCTCCGTCGACATCAGTGATTGCAATCGTACCCGTGGCAGTGACAGGAGCATCTCCTTCATTACCTTCGGTCACGGAACCAACAAACTTACCACTGACTTCAGGAGCATCCTCGCTACCAGTAATAGTGATGACAATAGCTTGCTCGGTGCCATCAGAGGCAGTCAGGGTGACGGTATCGGTGATCTGATCGCCGGCATCTAAATTCTGCACCGCAGACTGATCGAGCGTATACGTCCAATCACCATCGACCAGCTCGAGTGAACCATAAGTGCCAGACGTTGTGGTATTGGCAAAGGTCGGGTTATCGTCGCCGTCGACATCATTGATCGCGATGGTGCCACTTGCAGTGACCGCAGCATCGCCCACATTACCCTCGGTGACCGAACCCACAAACTCACCGGTGACTTCAGGGTCGTCATCCGTCCCGGTAATGGTGATGACAATATCTTGTTGCGTGTTATCGCTTGCAGTTAGGGTAATGGTATCGGTGACCTGATCGCCGGCATCTAAATYCTGCACCGCAGACTGATCAAGGGTATAGGTCCAGTTGCCATCGACCAGTTCTAGCGAACCATAAGTCCCTGTCTCTGAGGTATTGGCGAAAGTGGGTGCATCGTCACCGTCGACATCATTGATCGCAATGGTGCCCGTGGCAGTCACGGGCGCATCACCCTCATTACCTTCGGTGACGGAACCCACAAACTCACCACTGACTACAGGGTCGTCATCTGTCCCGGTAATGGTGATGACAATATCTTGCTGKGTGCCATCAGAGGCAGTCAGAGTGATGGTATCGGTGACCTGATCGCCGGCATCTAAATTTTGCACCGCAGACTGATCAAGGGTATAGATCCAGTTGCCATCGACCAGTTCTAGCG
>NZ_MUFN01000066.1:0-1623 GCF_001996205.1 Salinivibrio sp. IB574
CGATTGCGATCAGTGATGTGGATGGCGACGATACGCCCACCTTCGCCAATACCACAGAAACAGGCACTTATGGTTCGCTAGAACTGGTCGATGGCAGCTGGACGTATACGCTTGATCAATCTGCGGTGCAGAATTTGGATGCCGGCGATCAAGTCACCGACACCATTACCCTGACCGCAAGCGATAACACGCAACAAGATATTGTCATAACCATTACCGGGACAGATGACGACCCTGAAGTCAGCGGTGAGTTTGTGGGTTCCGTCACCGAAGGTAATGAAGGTGATGCGGCCGTGACTGCCTCCGGTACCCTTGCGATCAGTGATGTGGATGGCGACGATACGCCCACCTTTGCGGACACCACTGAAGCGGGCACCTATGGCTCATTAGAGCTGGTGAACGGCAACTGGACTTACACCCTTGATCAAGCCAGCGTGCAGGATTTAGACGCTGGCGATCAGGTCACCGATACCATCACTCTCACTGCCTCTGATGGCACCGAGCAAGATATTGTTATCACGATTACTGGTAGCGAGGATGCGCCGGAAGTCAGTGGTGAGTTTGTGGGTTCCGTCACCGAGGGCAACGTAGGTGATGCGGCCGTGACTGCCACCGGTATCCTTGCGATCAGCGATGTCGACGGCGACGATGCACCCACCTTTACCGATACCACAGCAACCGGCACTTATGGTTCGCTCGAACTGGTGAACGGCAATTGGACCTACACCCTCGATCAGTCTGCGGTACAGAATTTAGACGCCGGCGATCAAGTCACCGACACCATTACCCTGACTGCCTCTGATGGCACACAGCAAGATATTGTTATCACCATTACCGGGACAGATGACGACCCTGTAGTCAGTGGTGAGTTTGTTGGTTCAGTGACCGAAGGTAACGTTGGTGACACGGCGGTGACTGCCACGGGTACGATTGCGATCAGTGATATAGATGGCGACGATAATCCGACCTTTACGGATACCACTGAGACTGGCACTTACGGTTCGCTGGAACTGGTCGGTGAGAACTGGACCTACACCCTCGATCAGTCTGCGGTGCAGAACTTGGACGCTGGCGATCAGGTTACCGATACCATCACCCTCACCGCCTCTGATGGTACTGAACAAGCCATTGTCATCACTATTACTGGTAGCGAGGATGCCCCAGAAGTGACCGGTAGCTTTGTCGGTTCCGTGACCGAAGGTAATGAAGGAGATGCGCCAGTCACTGCCACCGGTACCATTGCGATCACTGATATCGACGGTGACGATACATCCACCTTCGCCGATACCACAGAAACAGGTACTTATGGTTCACTCGAGCTGGTCGATGGTAGTTGGACCTATACGCTTAATCAAGCCAGCGTGCAGGATTTAGACGCAGGTGATCAGATCATCGATACCATCACTCTGACTGCMTCTGATGGCTCCGAGCAAGCTATTGTCATCACTATTACTGGTAGCGAAGATGCGCCTGAAGTTAGTGGTGAGTTTGTGGGTTCGGTCACCGAAGGTAATGTCGGTGATGCGCCTGTCACCGCGACGGGGACGATTGCGATCAGTGATGTGGATGGCGACGATACGCCCACCTTCGCCAATACCACAGAAACAGGCACTTATGGTTCGC
>NZ_MUFN01000067.1:0-1457 GCF_001996205.1 Salinivibrio sp. IB574
GTTTTAACATTGGAAAATAAGAGCTCTCACTCATATTTTTACTTATTTCTTTTTCTAGTTTTTCAGGCAATGGCTTTACGCCCGATTCAGACAAAGCGGTACCCGACAACATTAATAAAACTATAAATATAAGTTTTTTCACTTAATTATCCTTACTTCTTAAATGCATAACGCCTCACATAACGGGCTAATAATGCTTGGCTAAAATTGGTGAGGCACGAACCAAGCCAAGCTTTATTAGTCCATGCGTTGATGCGTTTGTTATATGCAAAATCACATATTAGGCTCGCAATATTTAAGCCTTGTTTTCGGGTTAAAGTAGACTAAGAAATCATTTAAGTCATTAACTAAATATACCCTTAATACAAGCTCTCCACCCCAATCCTGAAAAGTAATGTTAGTAACTTCTTCTTTGTATATATGAAATACTAACCCTGTACCCTGAAATAGTTTTACATTTACTGAGTTATTACCAAACGGTGAATGCGTGAATATTAATCTTTCACCGGTTTCATAATCCATAAGGAATGAAAACTGTCCTTCATCATGGTCATATTCACTAGAATAACCAAAGCCTCTTTCAAAAAACTCTAGTTCCTCTGGAAAGTCGTAGGTCAATTTTTACTCCTAGTTGCAAGTGCATATAACGCCAAATTCAGCGGCACCAAAGGCATCCGCTGGAATTTTTCTGTTATGTGTTTTTACGTTATATCTTTTATCTTACTAATTATTTTATTTTCCAACTCCATGATATTTATATCCAAATGAGTCGATAAATGAATAATATCAGTCTTGTCGAAGTTCAAGAAAGACTGGTTTCTAATCTCGCTCTCCTTTTTTAGTAAGTTTTTCTTTTGATTGTTTGAAAGATTCAATGCACGGTTTATTGGTTCTATTTTATCAGCTTGAGATATAACACATATTAATTGCTTACTTTTGTTTTTGTCGAAAACATTATTAAAGAAAAACTCATCTTGAGTGTGATCCCGTTTATCAGCTCTAAAAAGATATACTATAACCGCAGCTTCTTTAATATAGCCCTTGTACCATTGTAAATATTTTTCGTCGGCTTGGTCATTTTCACCAATGCCTGGTAAATCAACAAAACTCAAATGATACGCCACATTTTCATGCTTCCTTTTATGATGCAGAAAATATACCGCAGATTGCAGAGTTTTTGTGCATGCCTCATAATCACTTGTTTCAAATATATCCTTTTTTATTAACTTATTTATTAGAGAGGATTTTCCATATCCAGTTTGGCCAATAAAAATTATTTTTAAAGCTTTTATTTTTTCATAGCCTAGCCTATGGGGGTTGGTATAGTACCAGCTTCTAAATGCTGAATTAGAAAGTTCTAATTTTTTTAGAAACTGATAATTTACTCCCAGAGAATCTATATCGTCTTCATGTAAGATGTTAGTTGTAATATCTGCCATTCCGACCTCTTAAAACCC
>NZ_MUFN01000068.1:0-1136 GCF_001996205.1 Salinivibrio sp. IB574
TTCCGCAGTAAACCCTATCCAGAGGTCTTCTTTGAGGGGGAATTATTAGCCGTTGCCGAGGCGATTAAAGCCCATGATATCGATAGGGCGAAAGCATTGGCGGAAAAACTGCCAGAGATTGATGCGCCAGGCAACGAGCATTTCACTCTATTAGCCTTTGCGGTGGCTGATACCAATATTCCAGCTATCAAAATGTTGATGGCGCTAGGAGCCGACCCTGCCGCCAAATTCGGTCAAGGCGAGGGGGCACAGTCTGTTGCTTACTTTGCCATGTGGCCAGTAAACCCTATCCAGAGGTCTTCTTTGAGGGGGAATTATTAGCCGTTGCCGAGGCGATTAAAGCCCATGATATCGATAGGGCGAAAGCATTGGCGGAAAAACTGCCAGAGATTGATGCGCCAGGCAACGAGCATTTCACTCTATTAGCCTTTGCGGTGGCTGATACCAATATTCCAGCTATCAAAATGTTGATGGCGCTAGGAGCCGACCCTGCCGCCAAATTCGGTCAAGGCGAGGGGGCACAGTCTGTTGCTTACTTTGCCATGTGGCGCAAAACGACAGATGCACTTAAAGCGATGTTGGAAGCGGGAATGGACCCGAATTTAACCGATGAATATGGTGAGACGCTGATTTTTGATGTGCCGAATTTAGAAGATAACGACGCACTGAAACTATTGATCGAATTTGGCGCCGATGTGAATGCTAAAGACGGCTTAGGACAAACACCTTTATTAGATTTTATCAGCGTAAAGTTTGATGAGTCACTGTATCTTTTAGAGCATGGCGCTGACCCTTTTGTTATGAAAAACAGTGGATTAACGGCCGCTTATGCCGTTCAAGAGCGCTTGGAGAGCATGGATAAATCCACTGAAGCGTATCAAAAAATGCTGAGCATTCAGCAAAAGATGATTGAGCTTGGCGTACAGTTTCCCGCTTTGACACCATATGGAGAGCGTTTTAGAAACAATATTGTGTACTGCGTTAAACCAAGAGGCTATCACCCACGCGAAGAGTGTGAAGAGGAAGGGACGCATCCTTATCTAAAACCGCAATCAGACGCATCCAAACGAGCGGATGAGAAGATACTGCGAGAGCGTTATGGCATCGATGCCAACCTATAAGCGAGGCCTATAAGG